>JBJTFZ010000265.1:0-13279 GCA_046093685.1 bacterium | reverse complement strand
GAATGCGCCAATGTTCTTTTGGGGAAACGGCGAAGGATATCAACTGACTTCCTTCATCCTGCACTTCTATCGCGCCGGAAAGAAACAAGTCTAGATGCGTAAGGGGAATGCGTTCGGGCTTGATGATAGCATGCGGAGAATAAGATCCGTCTTTACATGGAATATTATTCCGACGAAGGATATCAATAGCCAATGGCCTATCAATCATTTCAGCGTTGATGCGAAGTCCAACAGGCGCAACAGTATGCAATGATGTGCAAAGTCGAGCAATTTCGGCACATGATGTACCTTGTTCATGCCATAGCTGAACAATCCACATTGGCATTGCACAGTACAATGAAAAGATATGTGCATCGGCATCTTCGGACAAATCAGCTTTTTCAATGATTGATTCTGCGGAGGCACAAACATGATGATATGCATTTACGACTTCTCTTTTCCAACTTTCTGCAGATTCATCAAGAAGTCCGAGCTTTTCTTCAATGGCAAACATGATGCCTTCTTCTGCATTACGAACTCCAAAAAATGGGTGGAGATAATATTCAACGGGAAAAGATTTCAGTGTGGGTCCAATGATGCAATGTGCAATCATGACATCATATGGATATTCCTGTGAAGATTCACTCGGCACAATGCCATTTGCTTGTTTTGCACAATGTTCAATCAGTGTTGCAACGCGCAATGAAGAAAAAAGCAATTCCGAAATGAATTTGCGATCTTTACTCCCGATGTATTTTCTACTCCGGAAATAGTCCGATGCAATATCTTCACCTGTTCTGTGAGCTTTTCGCAGAATATGATATAATTGCGCGCCATGACCGATCAATGAGGAGAATTGCATGATGATTACATGTCCGAAAGTTCTTCTTCAATGATGCTTACTGCTTTTGCCAAAGTGACATCCAGTTTATCATTGATGATGATGTGATCGAAATGGCGCATATATTCCATTTCCATGGCTGCGCGACTGAGTCTTTGCGCGATTTGTTCTTCACTTTCCGTCATTCTGCTTCTCAATCTATCGGCAAGTACCGACAAATCCGGAGGTGCTATGTAGATCAATAAAGATTCTTTGGGATATGCATTGCGAAGTGATACGGCACCTTTCACATCAACATCAAACAAGACCAATGCTTGTTCTTGAATACGCTGATCGGTCTGGGATTTCAATGTTCCATACAGATTGCCGAATATCTCCTCGAATTCAACAAGATTTCCATTATCAATATTCAGCAGGAATTCTTCTCTCGACAAAAAGAAATAATCTTTGCCATGTTGTTCTCCAGAACGCATGGGTCTTGTTGTTGCCGAAATTGAAAATGCGCATTGTGGAAATTGTTGCAAGAGATGTCTGGCAACAGTTGTCTTTCCGGCTCCGCTCGGTGCGGACAATACGATGAGATTCTTCATGAATGTGATTATTCGATGTTTTGTGCTTGTTCTCTGATGCGTTCCAATTCTTCTTTCATTCCCACCACGGCTCGCGCAATCTCTGCATCATTTGCTTTCGATCCTATGGTATTGATTTCTCTATTCAATTCTTGTGTAAGAAAATTGAGTTTCCTGCCGATTGGTTCGGAATCATTCATGAGTTGTCTGAAATATTTGATATGACTTCTCAAACGCACACTTTCTTCCGATACATCCAATTTATCGGCCAATATGATGATTTCTTGATTCAGCCGATGTTCTTCTATTTCATCATTGTCCAAAAGCAATGCTAGTTTTTGTCGTAAGCGTTCACGCTCTTCGGGAATGCGCGTTTTTGAACGCTCCTCCACATATACAAGTGATTGCTCTATGGAGTTGATGCGCATGAGCATGTCTTCAGACAATTCATTTCCTTCATTTGTCTTGGCAATGTCCAATGTTTTCAATGCTTCTTGCAGTGCTTTGCAAACAACTGACCATTGCAATTCCGCGATATCATCTTTTTCCGATTCAGTAAAATATTGCGAAAATGTCAAGAGGTGATCCATGCCTATGGAATTCTCTAAGCGAAGCTCATTCTTCAGCTCTTCCAACATTCCGTGAATCGCTTTAGCTTTGTCGTGATTTATTGCAGGTATTTTGGCTTCACCCGCAGCATATTCCACTTGCACATTAACGAATACGGAACCTCGATTCAATGCTTTACGGAGCATGTCTCGAACTTCGATTTCTTTGCTCGACAATGTTCTTGGCAATTTTATGGATGGTTCAAGATAGCGTCCATTCACACTTTTGATTTCAACAATGGCATTGATGCCATGATCATTGATTTCAGACTTGGCGAAGCCCGTCATACTTTTCATGCGTTCATTCCGTGTTATGGACAAAGATACGAAATAGCCTTGGGTTGCATTGCTTGATAGTCTTTCATGTGGATTTCACAGCAATCACATGTATGTCATCACCGCTTTTCAGGACGCCTTTACAAGTGAGTCGATACGCTGATTCAAGTGATTTGGCTGTGTATGTTCCACCCGATCTTTTTCCTTGACCAATCATGATGGGAGCAATGAAAAAGTGCATTTCATCAATCAGGGATGACTCAATGAGATTTTGCATCACGATACCTCCACCTTCCACAAGAATGGAGCCGACTCCATATTCTCTTCCGAGTCGGGTGAATAATGTTGGGAGATCTATCGTGTTCTTGGCATCTGTCTCACAAGCAATGGTACGAACTCCCAATGCATGCAGTTGATCAAGTATTTCCATGCCATTGCAGTGAGCTCCATGACAATACAAGGTGAGACCACGATGTTCATCATTGAACACATTCAAATTGAGCGGTAAAGTACAATTGGTATCAAGTATGATGCGCAATGGATTTCTTCCGGGCATCGTATGAATGGTCAGAGAAGGATTGTCTGATTCTGCTGTACCTCTACCAATCATCACGGCATCAAATTCTGCTCTCATGCGATGCACTTCATGTCTGCTATCTTCACAAGTGATCCATTGAGATTCACCGGCTGAAGTTGCAATGCAACCATCGAGTGACTGCGCAATCTTGCCAACGATATACGGCATTCCGGTGAGAATGTGTTTTATGAATGATCTGTTGAGCCAAAATGCTTCTTCATCACAAATATGTTCAATCACTTCAATGCCTGCTTCTCGAAGCAAAGCAATTCCTCTTCCTGCTACAAGTGGGTTTGGGTCCTGCATGGAAATGACGACGGTCTTGATGCCCTTCTCAATCAGGAGTGGTGCGCATGGAGGAGTTTTTCCCGTGTGCGCACATGGTTCGAGATTCACATATGCGATTGCATCTTTGGGATCTTCCGTGCATCGTTTGATTGCATCAACCTCAGCATGATCACCACCAAATTCTCTATGCCAACCTTCTCCGATGATACGCCCATCTTTTACGATGGTGCAGCCAACACGAGGATTCGGGCTTACTTTGCCGGTACCCCGCATTGCGAGTCGAAGAGTATGTTCCATGAATGCTTCATGTGTATGCATGGCAATTCAAGAAAAAAAATGATACAGATCAGTGGTATGCAAAGATTTGGAAGAGTTGACTGACTTCAAAGAAAAAAAGCCCTCCAAACGGAGAGCTTTTGTTCTGCTATATGGCGCATCAACGAGAATAAAACTCGATGACGAGTGGAATTTCACAAATGACCGGTACTTCTTCGCGAGCAGGAAGATGAAGGAATTTGACTGAAAAATCAGCTTTGGACAAATTCAAGTACACCGGAGGAGCAGCCGTTCTGATTGCTTCCTGAAATGCTTCCATCTTGCGACTCTTCTCACGAACGGAAACGATGTCATTAACTTTCACTTGATAGGAAGGAATATTGACAGGTTTGCCATTGACAAGGAAATGTCCGTGATTCACATATTGACGAGCTGCTTGCATTGAGCGGGCAAGTCCTGAGCGGAATACAACCGCATCAAGGCGAGTCTCAAGCATTTGAAGAAGGATATCCCCGGTATTTCCGGTAAGATGAGCTGCCTTCTTGAAATAGTTCGTCATCTGACGCTCATGGATATTATACTGCAAACGGAGTTTCTGTTTTTCAAACAGCTGTGTTCCGTAAACTGACAATTTTCCACGACGCTTTGTTGATCCGTGTTGGCCCGGAGGGCTCTTTCTGCCGGCTTTGTCGCTCGACATGATTTTGCCGGCTTTCGCCGTCATCGGAACACCGATTTTTCTGGAGTTCCGTACCTTAGGTCCGGTATAATTCATAGTACTCCTTGTACCACGCAGCGGGAGGGATATTGCTCCCACGCAAAATTGATGAAAACCGCCATGAAGATATCACAAGGATAATCATGGTTAGTACATATTGAAAGGGCTACAAATGTAGGGTTTTTTCATGGAACATTCAAGTGGTTTTATGCCTTGGCATGCTCATTCAACCAGGATTTGACTGCATCCACATGCCCGGGAACCTTGACTTTTGGATAAATTTCTCTGATTTTTCCTTCGGGGTCAATGATGAATGTCGTGCGCTCAACTCCCATGTATGATCTTCCATACATAGATTTTTGCACCCAAACGCCATATTTCTCACAAATTGCTTTGTCTTCATCTGCAATCAAATTGAAATTCAAGTCATGATCTTTGATGAATTTTTGATGTGATTTCACGCTGTCCGGGCTCACTCCGATGACGGATACACCCAATTTTGCAAGCGACTTCATGGAATCTCTGAAATCACATGCTTGAGCCGTACAACCACTAGTATTGTCTTTTGGATAGAAATACAGTATCACCCAAGATCCTTTGAGATCTTTGAGTGCAATCGATTCATTATTCTGATTCACTCCTTTGAAAGCGGGAGCGGCGGCATTCAGTTTTACCGGCATAAAAGTCCTCTTCTTTTTGAAATTGATGTGTTATCGTCATCCAACACTGTATTGATGCCATATAAGTGCAACATGCAAAAATAAGTTCCGATTCAAATTCTTGAATCACTGAATATCCTACTTGCATGTACTGCATCGTGTCACACGATGAATCATCGGGAACATTGATGCGGATTTCGTATCTTCGTGTTAGCTGTCAACCCCCTCATTTTGTATGTAATCATTCCTCATGAACAATCTTCTGGATCTTGACAAACCCAATTGCAATTGCGGCATAGTCGGTATCTATAATCATCCGCAAGCTTCCGTAATGGCATACTATGCATTGCATGCTTTACAGCATCGTGGTCAGGAGGCGGCAGGTATTGTGTCCGCCAAATCCAATGGAAACGGAAAAAAGTTTTCCGCTCATAAGGGAGAGGGTCTTGTGCTGGATGTATTTTCAGCTCCTGATATTTTGACTGAAAAGTTGGAAGGCACAATGGCGATAGCACACAATCGCTATTCTACGACGGGCAGTGGCGGCATTGCGAATGTTCAGCCTTTTCTTACAAAGTATCGTTCGGGAATGATTGCCGTTGCACATAATGGCAATTTGACGAACACAAGAAGATTGAGACATGAATTACAGGAAGAGGGCGCTATTTTTCAAACAACGACTGATAGTGAATTATTCCTTCATTTGATTGCTAGAAGCAAACAAGAATCTCAATTGGATCAAATTCGTGAAGCTTTGCGAATTGCTCGTGGTGCATATTCTCTTGTAATCATGACAAATGATGCGCTTGTTGCGGCGAGAGATCCATTTGGTTTCAGACCATTGTGCATTGGAAGAAAAAAAGTAGGGGATGAATGGTCTTATGTGATTGTTTCGGAAACCTGTGCACTTGACATCATCAGCGCGGAATATGTACGAGACATTCAGCATAATGAAATTGTTGTGATTGATGAAGACACCGTGAAAACGGGAGCCATCAAAAGTTACCGTATCGATGATGAAACGCCTTGTTCCAAACATTGCATTTTTGAATACATTTATTTTTCAAGACCCGACTCAAAAATCTTTGGTCATAATGTTGACAAAGTGCGCAGAAAACTTGGAAAGAATCTAGCTGAAGAAAGTCCCGTATCTCCGAATCCAAATGAAAAGGTGGTGGTGATAGCTGTCCCCGACAGTGGCAATACCGCAACACTCGGCTATGCATCCGTCAATAATGAATTGGGTAACACTTCTTCTTATGAAATTGGATTGATTCGCTCGCATTATGTTGGGCGAACATTCATTGCTCCCGGACAAAACAATCGTGAGTTCAAAGTGAAAACCAAGTTCAATACTGTAAAGGGAGTATTGGAGGATAAGAAAGTCGTTGTGGTGGATGATTCTGTCGTGCGCGGAACAACCTCGCGTTCACTCATCAATTTGATTCGTGAGGCCAATCCAAAAGAAGTGCATATGCGCATCACTTCTCCCCCAATAACACATCCTTGTCAATACGGAATGGATTTTCCAAGCAAAGAAGAATTGATTGCAAATCATCATACGGAAATCGATGGAATAGCATCATCATTGAATGCCGATTCATTGCATTATTTGTCAGTAGAGAAATTGATGCAATCAGTACCGCATGAAGACGGCATTGGATATTGCAATGCCTGCTTCACCGGTGATTATCCTGTGCAAATAGATCTCAATGCTCACAAACATTCCACTGAAGAATGAGCAAATCATTTTCATCTTTGCAGGATCTTGCATCTCTTTTGCCAGAGGATGCCCGAAAAAAAGATCAAGTCATTGAAAAGAAGCGTGGCTATGATGGCTCTCAGCAACGCATAGATATTCGTCTCGACAAAAAAAGCAGAGGTGGAAAAATGGTCACGGTTCTTTCTGGATTTCAGTCAAATCCCAAAGAGCTTGATACATTATGCCAAACCTTCAAAAAACTCTGTGGAACCGGTGGAACAGTCCGTGATAATCTCATCGAAATTCAGGGTGATCATCGAAAAAAATGGAACAGGCGCTCATTGAGCGTGGGTATAAAACACGAATGATTGGATGATATTTGATGTTCTCTTCCGTAAAACATATTCATTTCGTTGGAATCGGCGGTATCGGCATGAGCGGTATCGCAGAGATATTGATCAATCAAGGTTTTGTTGTAAGCGGATCTGATTTGTCCTCATCACAGAACACGGAATATTTGCAATCAATTGGCGCAACGATTCATATAGGACATCACGAAGCGCATATTGCAAATGCGGAAGTTGTTGTGTATTCAAGCGCAGTAAAACCTCAAGAAAATCCTGAAACAATTGCCGCTCAGGAGCATGGAATTCCGATCATTCGCAGAGCAGAAATGCTTGCTGAAATTTCACGATTGAATTATACGCTTGCCATTGCCGGCACGCATGGGAAAACCACCACTACATCCCTTTGCGGACTCGTCCTGATGAAAGGTGGGATTGATCCAACTGTTATCGTTGGCGGTCGCTTGAATGGTCTTGGAGGAACAAATGCACGGCTCGGCAAAGGTGAATGGACGGTAGTGGAAGCCGATGAATATGACAGATCATTTTTGCAACTATTCCCAACAATCGCGATCATCAATAATATCGAAGCCGAGCATCTTGATATTTATGGCACTGCGGAAGAAGTGCAAAAAGCATTCATTGAATTTTCCGGCAAGGTTCCGTTCTATGGTTTTGTTGCAGTCGGCCTTGATGATGCCGGTATTCGAACCATGCTTCCGCATATCAATAAAAAAATCGTGACATTCGGTTTGTCTCGTCAATGCGAGATTCGCGCAGTCGATATCATTCCACATGAGCGAAGCACTGAATTCACCGTAATCGCACATGGTGAAACACTTGGAAAAGTACACTTGAATATACCGGGTGAGTATAATGTGAAAAATGCGCTCGCATCAATCACTGTTGGACTACACTTGGGAATTCCATTTGAAACCATTGCTGAAGCACTCAAGGAATTCGGAGGCGTCTATCGTCGTTTTGAAATCAAAGGAATGCGCAATGACATCCTTATCGTTGATGATTATGCGCATCATCCTACGGAATTGAAAAGTGCATTGGCAGCGGCAAGATCCGGATGGAAAGATAGAAGAATCGTTGCTGTGTTTCAACCACATACATATACTCGAACACGAGATTTTTACAAGGATTTTGGTTTGTCATTCGATGATGCAGACATCGTGTTGATCACCGATGTATATGCTGCAAGAGAGGCAAAAATTGAGGGGATTTCCGGGGAATTGATTGCCCAAGCGGCAAAGAATGCCGGCCATAGACATGTGCATTATGTTCCGAATATTGCAGACATTGATGCAAAAGTTCTTGGCTTGATGCAGAGTGGTGACTTGGTGATTACTCTTGGCGCGGGCGACATCACGAAATTATCGGACAGATTATTGATTTCCGAATAATTCCTTGCAATGAGCTCCAAAGCGCTCAATAAATGCATAAACATCCGCAAATCTTGTATACAATGGCGCAGGCGTCATGCGAATGATATTCGGTTCCCTCCAATCCACGATGATTCCATCGGCTATCAATTTGTCAATCACGGTTTTTCCATTCTCATGAAACAGTAATGACAATTGCGCACCCCTTTCCTCTTTTTGAGATGGTGTGATGATTTCAATCGGCAAATGAGGCATATCATGTTTCAATGAACGCAATCCTTCTTCGGCATATGCGGTGAGCGCATCTCTCTTGGCGAATACATCCTTCAAATCAACAGCATCAAATATGTCCAATGATGCACGCAACCCCGCAATTTGAAACACTTGTGCATTGCTCAATTGCCATCCTGAAACTCCGTAAGATGGCTTGAATCCTTTCTTCATCAAAAATCTACTTTCTTCATCATATCCCCACCAACCGGCAAAGCGGGGAAGATCGGGAGCATTTGCATGGCGATCATGTATAAAGAGTCCACCGATGCCTCCCGGACCAGAATTCAGATATTTATAAGAACACCACACTGCAAAATCAATATTCCAATCATGCAAATGCAATTCCACATTTCCGATTGCATGCGCAAGATCGAGTCCGCAGATGGCACCGGCAGCATGGGCGACTTCGCAGATTTCTTTCATTCGAAAACGCTGTCCTGACAAATACTGCACACCACTGAACATGACCAAAGCAATCGAGTCTGCATGCTCTTGAATTGTCTTTATGATATCTTCATGATGAATGATATGTTCTCCATCCCGTGGCTTAATCTCAATGATCGCATCGTGGGGATTAAATCCATGAAACCTTGCCTGAGATTCAATTGCATATTGATCTGAAGGAAATGCTCCTGCCTCCATCACGATTTTGTATCGTTGTGGTGTAGGTCTATAAAATGACACCATGGCCAAATGTAAGTTGGCTGTCAATGTTTGCATGGCAACAACTTCGCTAGGTAAAGCACCTACGATTCTCGCCAGAGATTCTGTCACAATTGAGTGATAAGAAAACCAAGGATTCTTTGCATGAAAATGTCCTTCAACCGCATATTTTCTCCAATCCATCACTTCTTGTTCGAGCAAAGGAAGAACTCCTTTTGGTTGCAGACCAAGAGAATTTCCGCAGAAATACAATACATCATGTCCTTCATGCTGAGGAAAGTAAAATGCATTTCTTTGATTGCGAAGTGGATCTTGCAGATCCATCTGTTGATGATAATCTTGCATTGTCAACCTTTGTTTCTATTCTTCACTATTGATCTGATTGCTTCAATCGATGCAATCATGCTATGTTCTTCAACACTATCAGTTCCTGCGATAGCATATGCTGTTCCATGATCAGGAGAAACACGGATGATGGGAAGATTTGCAGTGAAATTCACTCCATGTCCTTGTGCCATCAATTTTAGCGGAATCAATCCTTGATCATGATATTGTGCAAGGATGGCATCGTATTTTTTCCATGATGGACGAGAGAAAAAACCATCGGCCGGGAATGGTCCATCACATGAAATTCCTTGAGCTTTTACTTGTTCAATCACAGGCTTGATGATTGATTCTTCTTCCATTCCAAGCATACCATCTTCACCGGCATGAGGATTCAAACCGAGAATTGCTATGCGGGGTTGCTCTATTCCAAAATCATCCTTCATGGATTGATTCACCCCTTGAATGTTCTTAAGCAAATCCTCTGCATTGATTGCATGAGATACGCGATTCAATGGGATATGTACTGTTGAAAGTGCCACTCGCATCGATTCATGGAACAATATCATGATGGGATTGGAGCCGGGAAATTCATGCTTTAGCCAGTCGGTTTGACCACTGTATTCCCAACCACATTCTTTTAATTCAGATTTTGAAATCGGCAATGTGAGCAAAGCATCTGCTTGAGCACTTCTTATTTTGCTTAAAGCCACATTGAGAGATTCAATTGCAAGGAGCGATGCTTCTTTTGAAGGTTTACCGGGAGTATATGGTGCATATTGCATGCAGGGAATGACTCTGACAGACATATCTTTGAAATGCATCATTGAGTCCGCAAACTCAATATTCCATTCATTACATAACTCTTCGGCTGTTTTATGGTTAAGCGCAATAGAGAAATGCATGTCATCAAAAACATTGCATGAAAATGTCTTGAAGAATATGTCGGTTGCGATGCCATTGACATCGCCACATGAAATCATGACATCCATGAGACCGGTACCTAAAAAAAAAGGCAACTACATAAGTTGCCTTTAAATATTCAATGTATGAGATTTATTCACCGGAAGCATCACCGGCATCAGCTGAATCTGCCGGAGCATCTTCGCTTGCGGGCGCTTCATCAGCAGCAGGAGTTTCTTCTACTGTATCGGCTTGCATTTCAACTGCATCAACCGGGGTTTCAACAGTTTCTTCGATTACTTCTTCAATTTCAGGTTCTGCAACTACAGCAGGAGCTGCTGCAACGGCTTCAACAGGAGCAGAAACTTTTGGTTTTGGAGTTGCTTTTTTCTTGCGACGAACAACGCCATCTTGCGCAGCTGAGAAATCAACCAATTCGATGATTGCTTCACGACCACCGTCACCACGGCGTGGTCCAAGCTTGATGATGCGTGTATATCCGCCATCGCGACTTGCAACCGCAGGAGCAATCGTATCAAAAAGTTCTTGAAGGACTGCCTTATTGCGAATGAAACGGCCAACCTGACGACGCTGAACAAAATCTTTTGTAACTGTTGCAACTTCACCTGACTTATTGGGTCTTGCTGTTGGCAAATTTCCATTTTGCTCATTGCGTAGTGCAATGCGTGCGCGGGTAATCAAGGATTCCGCAAATGGACGGAGTTCTTTTGCCTTGGCTTCAGTAGTTACCAGTTTCTTATGAAGAAAGAGATCTGTTGCAAGGTTGCACATAAGTGATTTCTTATGGCTCCAGGTGCGTTTAAGCTTTCTTCCTACTCTGCGATGGATCATGATATCTTCTCTCTATTCAATCGTTGTATTATGCTTCTGATTCTGCGGCTTTTTGCTCTTGTACATATTTGTCGATGTTCATGCCAAATGCAAGACCATGTACCCGTACGATGTCAGCCAATTCTGAAAGAGACTTTCTTCCGAAATTTCTGAACTTGAGCAAATCTTGTTCATTCAATGAAACAAGTTCCGCGAGTGTTTTGATATTTGCCGCTTTGAGGCAATTGTGTGCGCGCACAGACAATTCAAGCTCATCCACCGGAGTGAAGAGAATGCGTCTCATGCGAGCCTTTTCAGCTTCTTTTGCTTCTTCTTCAACTACCTCTTGAGCTTCCATTTCTCGACGCATTTGTTCGAAATTCACGAAAAGCATCAAGTGATCTTGAAGAATTGCCGCTGCTTCTTGAATTGCTTCTTGAGCAGTGATTGTTCCATCTGTGTATACATCGAGTGCCAAACGCTCATAGTCTGTTTTTTGACCAACGCGGAATGGCTCCACTGTATAAATGACATTTTTGATCGGTGTGAAAATCGCATCGATTGGAATCATTCCCATTGGATATTCGGAACTGTTTTGTTCCTCTGAAGGAACATATCCTTTTCCTTTTCCGATACGGAATTCCACATCGAATTCTGCATCCGATTCAAGTGTTGCGATATATTTATCGGGATCCATCACCTCAATGTGAGGAGCTGCTGCTTGAATATCGGCTGCTGTCCAAATTTTCGGACCTTTCATCTTGAAAGAAATCTTTGTGTTCTTTTTGTCGAGCAAGCGGAAACGAACCTCTTTCAAATTGAGGATGATTTCGCACATGTCTTCAACAACACCGGGGATTGTCTCAAACTCATGCAATACATTGCCGATTTTCACGCCGACGATGGCATGTCCGGGAATGGATGACAGTAGTACTCTGCGAAGAGCATTGCCAATCGTTACGCCATATCCCTCTTCCAAGGGTTGCAATACATAACGACCCTGATTTGCTATTTCAGTTTCTTCGATTTGTACCCGTTCGGGCATTTGCATTGATGTATTCATTCTCTATCTCATTCATGGGGCGACCCCGAGGGGTAGCCGGGTGAGAACAATCGTTAACTATCTCTGTGCTTCCACAGTGCACAATGCCTGCATCAAGCAGGCATCATGTTCCTCCGATTAAGCTGTCAGAACCTTTTAGACTCTTCTGCGCTTTGGCGGTCTGCAACCGTTATGGGGCAATGGAGTCTTATCGAGAATATTCAATATCTCGAGTCCTGCTTGTGCGAGTGCACGAATTGCCGCTTCACGACCTGAGCCGGGTCCACGAACAATTACTTCCACTTTGCGTAAGCCCATTTCATGAGCTTCTTTCGCTGCACGCTCTGCAGAAACCTGTGATGCATAGGGTGTATTCTTTTTGGAACCGCGGAAGCCATTACGACCTGCGGATGACCATGTGAGAACATTCCCATAGGTGTCAGTGATTGTAACGATCACATTGTTGAATGTGGCACGGATGAGTGCTTTACCGTGTATGTCACTGACGGTTTTTTTCTTAACGCGCTTTTTAATTGCCGCCATAATAATCGGAATAGGAGGTTAATAATGCTATTATTTCTTCGCTGCCTTCTTCTTGCCGGCAACTGTTTTACGACGACCTTTTCTGGTTCTTGAATTGGTGCGTGTACGTTGACCGCGAGCAGGCAAACCACGACGATGACGCAATCCGCGATAACATCCAATGTCCATCAAACGCTTGATGTTCAATTGGATTTCTGAACGCAATTGACCTTCAACTTTATATTCGGCGATTGCTGCACGAATGCTTGCAATTTCTTCATCTGTCCATGTCAATACACGCTTCTCAAAAGGAATTCCTGCCTTTGTGAGAATCTCAGCGGATGACTTTTTACCCACGCCGAAGATATATGTGAGGCCGATGATGCCTCGCTTATTTTTGGGTAGATCGATACCGGCTATACGAGCCATTGTATTCTCCTAAAATTATCCTTGTCTTTGCTTAAAGCGTGGATTTTTCTTGTTGATGATATAC
>JBJTFZ010000264.1:0-4250 GCA_046093685.1 bacterium | reverse complement strand
CTTGCAATCCCTCCGTTCTGAACCTTGGAATATTGTGTGCGAAGTGAGGATACTTTCTTCTGCAATAATGCTATAGCAGGAGCATCGGATTGATATTGTTGTTGAGCAACAGACAATTCAATCTCTGCCTTTGACAATTCCGCACCCGCTGCCACGGCACTTTCAACTAGTGCTTTTGATTGATTTTCGAGTTCGAGGACTTTATTGTGTTGTTGGAATTCCTGCATCACAGTATATGCGGAATCGAGACTACGCTTATTTTCAGCCAGTAATGTGTCAATGAATATTCTCGCTCTCCTCGCAGATGTCATGCTCTTGTTTTTGATTAAGAGATCAATTCCGCTTGAAGCAGAATTCGCAATGATAGAAGCAATGTGCGCGGCATGATGTTTAATACTTGAGCTTGGAAAAAATCCTGTAGACCATTGTGCTTCGATGATGACGATTCCGCTTCGACGAGTATCAATGTTCAGTGCCTCTTGTATGGCTTCTACTCGATCTTCCTGAGGGATTCTTGTAAATAGCTCAAATGTGTCGAGAGCTTTTGAACGAACTATTGATTCTGCCAAAGATCTTGACAAAACAATTTCGGGAGAGAGAAAACTGTTTTTTGCATCCGCTCCCGGAAGCATTCCACCCAAACCGCCGG
Source organism: bacterium (assembly GCA_046093685.1). GTDB lineage: Bacteria > Bacteroidota > Ignavibacteria > Kapaibacteriales > UBA961 > UBA961. The sequence continues at coordinate 3,601 of JBJTFZ010000264.1, read as the reverse complement.
GCAATGAACCAGACAATAATGAAGCAAGTCCCATTCCTGAATTTTTCTGTTCCGCAGGTAGTACCATCACAGTTGAAACATATGCATGGGGAATGAGCCAACTTACCCCATATCCAAGTACGGCAGATACAAAAGCAATGACGAGAAAGTGTTTGGTACGCTTTCTCACAAAGGCCGGTAAACCTGATTTGGGTAGGTCAAGTGTGCTCATCAGTTTACTTGGTTTGTTGAGACAATGTATAAATCACTCCAACAACAGTGATGATTTGCGCAGTAATGGTCAATGCCATGCTCAGGATTTGCGCAAATGTCAATGTTGAATCAGGAATCTCAGGTACAAGAATTTGATCTCCGGGTTGCAATTCATATTCATCATCATCTGCAATGAATTGCTCACCTCTTTGTTTAAGAATAAGCGTTTCATCTTCATCAGCCCTAGTTGAAAATCCACCTGCTGCGGAGATATAATCCTTATAGGAAAATCGAGGATTGAATTTGATTCTTCCGGGATTTTTCACCTTTCCAAACACATTGATGAAATCTTTTTTTCGTGTGATGTGAATCGAATCTTCATCTTCGAGATGCAATTGCATAGCACCATTTGAGGAAATGGTTGAAAAATCTACGGCAATCATACCGCGTATTTCTCTTTTCTTTTCGCGCATGAACGCCTTCTCTCTTTCAGACAAAGCATCGGGTGGAAGAGCGGCCAAACGCCAATACTCAATATCATAAACATTATTGTCATCACTTTGCCGGATGAGTAATGAACTTTTGGGATATGCATCTTTGGTAAAACCACCTGCTCTTTCAATCAATTCATGAACAGTGACAGCCTCAGGATCCACGGCATAATGTCCGGGCTTCATAACTTCACCGGTAATCACGACAGTATGCGGTTTTCTCCAATCATATTTTTTGCGAATCGCCACTCTGTCCCCGGACTCCAATGGAAAGTCGGCATCAATCACATTGACAAACCATGTTTTGATGGTTCGATTATCATCATTGAATCGTGAAATCTCAATTGAGTCCAGCCTTGCTGTTTCTAATAATCCACCTGCCGAAACCAATGCCGATGAAAGGGTTTCGCCTTCTTTGAATTCAAATGTCCCGGGTTTCCCGACTTCTCCGCTCACTTCGTAGATTCTATTCGCAGATTGTGCCGGAACGAAAATCACATCCCCGCCATTCATGAATGGATTTCCGGATTTATCCCCTTTGAAATAAAAATCATGCAAATCAACGGGCACATGTACATTTTTCTCAGAAGACAGCGAACGAGTGATGGAAATGCTCCTCATAGAAGCATCGAACATAAGTCCGCCCGCTCTGTCTATGATTTCCGAAACGCGATCCGCCGGTGTTGCCGGAATGATTCCGGGTTTTCGAACAGCTCCCCGTACAAAAACCTTGAATGTTCGCATTTTCCTGAGTGAAAGAGACACGCCATTGGTCTTCAATAGTTTGGTCACTTGTTCTCGAACTGAGTTTTCTGCTTCAGCAATTGTTTTTCCGCCAACGGTAATGGCACCAATCCCCGGGATGATCATTCTTCCATCCGGTGAAACAGGAATATCCGCATGAGATGGTATTTCAGGTTTATACAGAATTGGAGCAATGAATAAAGTAAGAATATCATTCGGTCCAAGAACATATGTCGCGGGATCAATTGGAGTTTCAACCATTCCAAGCGTTTCTTTTGCCATGAGTTCGGCTTTTTCAATTGCCGTGGTGTCATATTCACCGGGTTTCATCAAACCGGGCTTTGGAAGTTTAATTGCGCCTGTGACCTGACCATGCATCCTTGCAGTAAAGCAAAGAATAATCAGTACGCAAAAAGTGAAATGAGGGATTTTCTTCATCATAGTCATCGAATACTCGGCTTGGTTAGGCGCAAAGGAATGAATTCCAAGCCATTTACTGCTACACCGGAACCGGGCAATGAGCTTGTGAGAACATACTCGGTTCCTAGATTTTCAGTTGTAAATATACATGGTTTTGAGCAACCTATCTCAATTCGCATGGTTTTTCCTTCAGAGTCAATTTTGATCAATTCATCGCTCCCCAATACAGCTTTTATCGTATCGGTTTGCATAATCAAGCGGTCTCCGTCTTTGATGACTATCCCGGAAGTGGTATAATCAAGTGTGACACCCGGAAGATATTCTTCTTGGTGTACGGTTTTTCTCAATACTATTCGAACACCGGAACCCTTCAAAACCGTAGCATTCATAAGAAGTCTGAAATCGGTTATTCTAGGCACCGACAAAGCCACCTTTCCTCTATGATCCATCACATAACCATTTTCATAATTGATGATCACGGATTCCAAAGGTGACAGCACTTTCCCTATGCAACGAACAAAAAAACCGCTACGCCATTCAAAGGTGTCAGGAGCGGGGGGAAGAAAACTCTCAACATATTCCATGCATCCATTAAGTGTGAATAGCATGAACATGAGAAGAGGTATGCATTTGAGAGGGTGCGATTTGATTGACTGTTTATTCATAACGTAATTCTTCGCGATAAAACAGCCTATCGTATAATCCTATACCAAGAGATATGTAATAAATATCAAAATCACCAAAAGAATTATAGATACCCTGGAGCTTTGCAACTTGCGAACCGGTTGCATATCCTGCCTGAAGAAATGCATTGATCTGATTACTTACTCGGAATGCCGCTTTGGCACCAAAATGTACCATGTTCGTAGGATAATAATTATACTCCAAAAAAGGTTCTATTGAAGCGTCTTTGGAAATGATATTCTGCCAATATCCCAAACGAATCGGCAAGACTCCGATTCCACCCTCTTTTTCCCCAAAGAATAAAAAATTGAACATGGATGTACCCAAAGTCAATTTTTTACTCGCTATCGGCAGAAACATTGTTACGGGAGCAATGCGAGCAATGATCCCCTTGAACGGAGTGTTTGTATTGGGATCATAAAATGGTTTCTCTGCATTGGACATAACGCCGGCAATCGATGCAAGTCCAATTTGCCAACCTGAATGTTCATGATATTTCCATTCCTTCTCCGTTTCAGGTACTCTATTTAAAAAATCAAGGAAAGAAGTTCCCAATCCAACATATGGAATGATGTTTTTTGTACCAAATGGAATTGCGACGCCAAGATATGTTCGAAGATTCAATCCACCTATTGAGCCCAAATCTCCGGATACGCTGATATTGGCATAGGGATCAGGAAAAAGGGAGAATCCTATGGCTGGGGTAATTGCAACATACGGTATGGTTTCTTTGAGATAGAATCGTTTTCTGATATAAATAGGTGCAATTCCTGTTAGATTGTTTTTTCGATCTCTATCTCCGATGATGGATTCATAATAATGTGTTCCTAAAGTCCAGTCCGGAGCATCATCAAACCAACGAAGTCGCTTTTCCATGATGCCGATGCGATAGATTCCTCCTGCAAACACATTGCTTTGCATTCCGGAAATGGTTTTGTCATAATCACGATTATAGTAACCGAAAATCCCAAACAATCCACCATTGAGTGAATTTTCGAGTGAACCTCCACCAATGATTCCGATAGTTTCGATTAGGCCCAGCCTTATGAAATTTGGATACTCTCTTGTTG
>JBJTFZ010000263.1:0-2871 GCA_046093685.1 bacterium | reverse complement strand
CCCAATGATTTACTCATTTTCTCCACGCCATCAGTACCTTCCAAAATAGGCATGATGATGATTCCTTGTGGCATCACGCCATAAGCCTTCTGAATTTCCCTGCCAACAATCAAATTGAATTTTTGATCCGTGCACCCAAGTTCAATATCAGACTTGATTGCAACAGAATCCATCGCCTGCGCAAGCGGATATAAAAATTCATGAATGCTGAGTGGTTCATTCGCATTGAAACGCTTGGAGAAATCATCACGCTCAAGCATCTGTGCAACGGTGTATTGAGCCGAGAGTTTGATCACATCGGCAAATGACATTTCAGAAAGCCATTCGGAATTGTATTTGATCGTGAGATTCTTCTCCGACAAAATATGCGATGCCTGATCAAAATAACTTTGACCATTCGCGCGCGTCTCATCCAATGTGAGTGCAGGACGGGTTTTGGATTTTCCCGTGGGATCGCCAATCATTCCGGTGAAATCACCGACAATCAAAATTGCATGATGACCCATATCCTGAAATTGTCTCATCTTGCGCAGCACAACCGCATGACCAATATGCAAGTCCGGACGCGAAGGATCACATCCCAACCTGATGATCATTGGCTTCTTATGCTTCAATGAATATTCAATCTTCTTGACGATTTCATCTTCCGGCAATACTTCCGCAGTACCGGATTTCAAAATGTCCATCTGTTCATTGAGTGTAGGAAACATCTTCATCACTTCTTCTTTTTGGGTAATGAATTGCCAATCGGTGTGCGCTTATTGCCTCCACTTGCTTTTGCCTGCTGCTGTTGCTGCGCGATTTCCTGAGCCATGCGCATCCGCTGAGCAAACCAGCCTTCTTTTTTGGGCGCCCGTTTCAAATCTTCCAATGTGATTTTGTTCTTTGAGAATTTTGTGATCCACACTTGCTGAATGATGCCCAAAATCGTGAAGACAAAATAGTACACGTTCAATCCGGAAGGGAAGCCGGAAAACATGAATGTGAACATGATTGGCATGATATAGACCATCGACTTTTGATTTGGATCGGTGATCGTCATCTTTTGCTGAATGAACATCGCAATACCCATGAGCAATGCCAAACCACTGAGTTTGTCAACTTGGAAGAGAGGCAATTTGAAACCAAGATCCAGAATAACATCAGGTGCCGATAAATCACTGATCCAACCAAAGAAATGCTGATGGCGAATATCCATCCAACTACTTAGCACAGACCACAAGGAAATGAGAATTGGCATCTGCATGATCATTGGTAAACAACCACCTGCAGGATTGATGCCATATTCGGAATAAATCTTCATCGTCTCTTGCGATAACATCGTGCGATCATCTTTGTATTTCTCTTGTACTTTTTGCAAGAGTGGTTGTACAGCTTTCATTTTCTGCATAGACTTCATTTGCGAAGCACTGAATGGTTGCAGAACGATTTTCATCAAGAATGAAAAGAGAATGATCACAATGCCATAATTGGCGATGAATGTGTGCAAGAATGAAAGCGTTGGCAAAATCACATATTCACCAATCGGTGCAACCAGCCATTTCACGCCATAGAATGTTCCGAAATTGATGGTCTTTTCCAAACCATAGGCTTGCAATGTATCATAAATCTGAGGTCCGATGAAAATGGTGAATGCATCTTTCTGCACTCCGCCTTTATATCGATTGCGATATGCCAGTGAATACTTTTCAATATGACCTTCATTCGCAGCGCCTTCTTTGATTCCTTCCATGAATGCCATACCATTTGCATCTTTCTTTTCCGGTATGATTGCAGCAACAAAGTACTTCGTGCGTGTTGCCACATAATCGATTTCACCGGCACTCTGAACGGAAGTTGGCTGTGCATATTCAGTCGCATCAAATTCATCGATCGTACCATTCACACTTGTAAGAGCAATAGCGGTATTAGACTCATCAACAGAATTCTGTTCTTGAAATTTCACGCCACCTTTCCAAATCAAGTCATAGGTGCGCTGAGGCATGAATTGCTCCATATTGCGCAATTCAACTTCAGTTCTACAGGCATAGGAATTTCCACTGATGGTGAATGTTTTCACAATCGCACTACCTGGAGCAAGCTCATGGATGGCACTGATCGTGATGGACTCATTACCTTTCAATGTGTATGATCGTTTATCATTCGTGAATGCAAAATGCATCGACTTCGTATCGACTTTCTTTCCATCATTGTTGACATATGTGATCGTGGCTTCTCTTTGCCCATGATAAATCAATTGTACCGGAACACCGGGATATGTTTTGTCATGCCATGATGTATAATTTTTCAATTCCCATCGAGCAATCGAACCACCTTTTGTGCTGATCATGACTCGAAGCACATCTGTTTCAATGCGTATGAAATCTTCGGCAATGGAACCATTGCCACCGGAAATTGTGCCTGCCACTTTCTTCTTGGCTTCCTGTGCAGAATTGGGCAACGATTTCTTCGTTGCTTGTTTCTCCACGGGTGCATTGACTTGTCTTTGTGTGGTACTCATCCAAAGTATCCATCCCGTGAGGATGAGTGAGATGAGGACGAATCCAATGATGCTGCGTTTGTCGAGTGATTGATTTTGCATAGTGCGCTTTATGAAATGATCTCTGTGAATTAACCTAATGATGAAAGATTCTCAAGAATTTTTGCATGAGAGTCTTTGATTGATGCTAATTTTTCTTGTTCTGCCTTCACGACTTGCTCCGGTGCTTTGGAAACAAAACCGGGATTATTGAGCTTACCTTCGATTGAACGAATGAGTCCGGAAAGACGCTCCGCTTCTTTTGTCAGACGAGCTTTTTCTTTCTCTTGATCAATTGCTCCCGCCGTTTCAATGAAAATGTCAATACCACGCACAACAGAAGACAAAGCATT
>JBJTFZ010000262.1:0-12760 GCA_046093685.1 bacterium | reverse complement strand
AAATTATTCTTTGTGGTCAGAAGGAATGAAACGCTATGTCGATCATTTGAAACAACCAACCATTGGTAAACCATATTCACTTCGTTATATCGGTACCGCTGTTGCAGACATTCATCGTACTTTGCACTATGGCGGAATTTTCATGTATCCTGCTGATGCAAAACATCCAACGGGAAAATTGCGATTACTCTATGAATTGAATCCGCTTGCAATGATCATTGAACAAGCGGGAGGAAGAGCAAGCGATGGAATCAATAGAATTTTGGATATCATCCCTACCGATATTCATCAGCGCTCTCAAGCTTTCATGGGTTCTGAAATGGATGTACTCGAAGCGGAATTGTTTTTGAACAATCACGAATCTTAATCAATTCCACAACAATGATGAATCCCCATAACTGAGGAAACGATAGTTATTCTCAAGCGCGCTTTGATATGCTTTTTTCCAGCGATCAATCCCCAAAAATGAAGAGACAAGAAATACCAATGTACTTTCAGGTTGATGAAAATTCGTGATCAATCCCTCAATCAATCCCCATTGATATCCCGGCACAATCATCAATTTCGTTTCTCCGTGAATTGTTTTCAATCCATGATGATTCATCCATAGCAGAATCGCTGAACATGATTCCGCAGGTGAAACCGCATCCTGAAACAATTCATACACATCCCATTGGCCGAGATTGAATGTGCCTGATTTCCATGCCGGATATTCAGGATTCATCAATCCGACTCCAAACCAATACAATGATTCCATTGTTCTGCATGAAGTGGTTCCAACTGCAATGCATGCTCCTCTTTGTTCATTCAAAAAGAACTCTCTGCAATGTTCAATGGCTTCTTTTCGAACAATGATTTTTTCGGAATGCATTGAAAAATCTTCTACTGCATCTGCATCGAATGGCTTGAATGTGCCAAGACCAATATGCAGCGTCACCTCTTCCATTGCTATGTGCTGTTCCTTTAATCTCCCAATGACTTTTTCGGTGAAGTGCAACCCTGCAGTTGGCGCGGCAACTGACCCGTCTTCTTTTGCATAGACAGTCTGATATCGTTTCTCATCTGATTCTTCTGCTTCTCTATTGAGATAGGGTGGAAGCGGAATCTTGCCTATTTCTTCAAGCACTTGGGCAAGATTTGCATTGCCGATCCAATGCAGCCTTATTATCGCATCCATACCTGATTTTTGAATGACATGAATTTCCAATTGATACTGTTCATCAAATGTGGTTAGTTTCATTCCAGATAGGATCTTCTTTCCTCCGATGATGCATTTCCATTCACTGTTCTCTCGATGCATCATTGCATCATTTGCCGATCCACTGACAGGTTCCGTCAAAAGGACTTCCGCCAGGCCACCTGATTCTTTTCTGCAATGAATGCGTGCATGTATAACCTTCGATACATTCACGAACATAAATGAATGTGCCGGTATATGATTTGGCAAATCATAGAAGTGCTGATGAATGAACCCTTCATCATTTTTTGGAACTATCAGCAATTTGCTTTGATCGCGTTCCGGTAGGGGATGGAGTGCAATGTTCTCTTCAGGAAGATGATAATTGACTGATTTAGGGTCGAATGTCGGTTTCATGATTTGAGTAAAAAAAAGCCCTGAAAGAATCAGGGCTCATATTCGATGAAAAGTATGTTTGTTTTAAGAGCAACCGCTGGTTGTTCCGCAATCCTCGCAGACTGTGCAAGAACCATTTCTCTTTACGCGCATTGAACTACATGTTGAGCACTGCTCACCGGTATAGCCTTTTGCTTTGGCTTCAAATACTTTTTGCGTTCCATTGCCTGCAGCAACTTTTACTTTTGCAATCGCACTCGCCATTGCCGGTTCGGTGACTTCAATCACTTTTTTGGCGGTTTTGGTTGTGAGTACGGGATTTCCGGCAGGTGATGTTGTTTTTGCATCTTCATCAACTGCTTGTACATGAACAAAGTCGGTACGATTGAGATAATCATATCCGAGTGAACGGAAGATATAGTCCAGAACCGAAGTTGCATTCTTTATTGCATCATGACCTTGAACAGGACCTGCAGGTTCAAAACGAGTGAATGTGAATGTGTCCACCAATTCCTCGAGTGGTATACCATATTGCAATGCTTTGGAGGCCAATACCGCGAAGCAATTCAAAAGACCTTTGAAGGATGCGCCTTCTTTGTACATGTCGATGAAGATTTCACCGAGTGTTCCATCTTCGAATTCTCCCGTACGAAGGAATACTTTGTGTCCGCCGACATTGCCTTCACGCACGAATCCACGGCGTTTTTTGGGCAATCTTCTGCGTTCTGCTCTGTGATAGACTCGCTCCACGATGCGCTCTTGCACATCTTTTGGTCCGAGTGTTTCATCGAGTGTATGTTCATCACCCAATACAATCACTTCATCAAGATCTTCATCATTGGATGCATTGAGTGGTTGTGACAACTTGGAACCATCACGATAGAGAGCAATCGCCTTCACACCTGTTTTCCAAGCTTCATGATAGACTTCGCCGATTTCATGCACTTTTGCTTCGGCAGGCATATTGACGGTTTTTGAGATTGCACCGGAAATGAATGGTTGAGCAGCAGCCATCATGCGAACATGAGCCATGTGTTGGATATAGCGCTTGCCTTTCTTTCCGCATTTGTTTGCGCAATCGAAAATCGCAAGATGCTCATCCTTTAGATGTGGAGCACCTTCGATAGTCATCGTTCCGCAGATATAGTCATTTGCAAACTCTATTTCTTCCTTGCTGAAGCCCAATTCCTTGAGCATATCGAAAGAATAATCATTGAGTTGTTCATCGGTGAAACCGAGTGACTTGCAGAATTCCTCACCGAATGTCCACTTATTGAAAGCGAATTTCACATCAAACACATTATCTAGCTGACTTTCCACCGCTTCGATCTTGTCATCGGTGAATCCTTTGTCCTTCAGGCTTTGTTTATTGATGCCGGGACAACCGATCAAAGTGCCATGTCCTTTGCAATATTTTTCGATGTCTTCGATTTGTGCTTCTGTATATCCAAGATTCACCAATGCTTTGTGCACGGACTGATTCACGATCTTGAAATATCCTCCACCGGACAATTTCTTGAATTTCACGATTGCAAAATCAGGCTCAATTCCTGTTGTGTCGCAGTCCATCACGAGTCCGATCGTGCCTGTTGGGGCAATGACGGAAACCTGCGCATTGCGATAGCCGAATTCTTCTCCAAGGGCAAGTGCTTTATCCCAGGCTTGTTGGGCGGCTTGGAGCATGTCCTCAGACACGAAAGTGGAATCGATTCCCATCGGGAAAATCGTCAATGCTTCATAGTCTGCATTCGGTGAATTGTATGCTGCCAATCGATGATTACGAATCACGCGGAGCATGTGATCTTTGTTTGCTTCATAACGAGGGAAAGGATTCACATCGCGAGCCATTTCGGCGCTTGCCGCATAGGATTCACCGGTCATGATGGCTGTGATTGCGCCGCACATTGCCAATGCCTCGGGTGAGTCATAGGGAATGCCGTTAATCATGAGGATTGTACCTAGATTGGCATAACCCAAGCCCAGTGTGCGGAAATCATAACTGCGTTGCGCAATATTCTTTGATGGGAAATGCGCCATCAGGACGGAAATCTCGAGAACGATTGTCCAGAGTCTTGTTGCATGACGGAAATCATCGATGCGGAAAGTACCATCTTCATCGATGAATGTACCGAGATTCAAACTTGCAAGATTGCAAGCGGTGTCATCGAGGAACATATACTCTGAGCATGGATTCGAACCATTGATTCTACCATCAACGGGGCATGTATGCCATTCATTGATGGTTGTGTCATATTGCAATCCGGGGTCAGCTGATTTCCATGCGCTGAGATTGATTTTATTCCAAAGATCCCGAGCCTTCACCGTGCGAGCAATACCTTGATTCGTACGCCATGTGAGATTCCAATCTTCATCGTTTTCAACAGCATTCATGAATGCATTGGTCACACGAACGGAGTTGTTTGAATTCTGACCACTGACGGTGATATATGCCTCGGATTCATAATGCGTATCGAATGTTTCAAAATTGAGCGTGGTAAACCCTTGTTCAACAAGAGAAAGCACTCGATGGATATAACTCATTGGAACGCCACGATGCAATGCATTCTGTATGAGTGTATTCAGACGATCATTGACTTTACGATCTGCGCCATTGGCGACTGCTTCATCAACGATGGCCTTCAAAAATGTGGACGACACCTTGGAGCCCGCAACGAGGGATGCTACTTTGTCCTCTTCGCGAGCCTTCCATTCAATAAACTCCTCTATGTCTGGGTGATCGATGTCCACGATCACCATTTTGGCTGCACGCCTTGTGGTTCCTCCTGATTTGATTGCTCCGGCCGCCCTGTCGAAGATCTTGAGGAAACTCATGAGACCGGAAGAGTTGCCTCCTCCGGACAATTTCTCGCCCTTTCCACGAAGATTCGAGAAATTCGAACCTGTGCCTGAGCCATATTTGAAGATGCGTGCTTCACGAGTGACCAAATCGAATATGCCTCCTTCATTCACCAAATCATCGGTGACTGATTGAATGAAGCAAGCATGCGCTTGTGCTCGTGAATATGCATCTTGTGAAAGCATCAATTTGCCGGACTTGGGGTCAACATAATGATGACCTTGCGCACTGCCGGTGATGCCATAAGCAAAATGCAATCCGGTATTGAACCATTGCGGTGAATTCGGTGCCGACATCTGCTTGAGAAGCATGAAGGCAATCTCATCATAAAATGCTTCCGCGTCTTTTTTGGTGTCGAAATACCCATGCTTCTCACCCCAATGCCTCCAACAACCGGCCAGGCGATGCACCACTTGGCGGATTGAGGTTTCTGAACCGGTGACCTGATTTCCGTTCTCATCCAAACGGGGAGTGCCATCCGCATTGAATTGTGGAACTCCGGCTTTGCGGAAATACTTTTGTGCAAGGATGTCCGTGGCTACTTGTGACCACTGGGAAGGTACTTCAATATTGTCCATCTGAAACACGGTGGAGCCGTCGGTATTGCGCAATACCGATGAACGCATTGTGTATTCACATTGATCAAATGGGCTTATTCCCGCTTGGGTAAAGCGTCGCACTATATTCATATGAGTGCCTCTTCAGAGTAAGATGTTTTTTAGGTAACTATGCTGCTTACGGATTGGGGAAATCCGGAGCGCAAGATACAGAAAAAACAAGAATCACATACATGATTCTTTATGTTATTAAATAGAAATTTCAAACACTTATGGGGGAATGGCGTATTCCCGCGATTTTCAACGTTGGTGATCTGCTGTGGGGGGCAAAGACACCAAAATTTTCCTCCCCCGCTACCCTGTGAAGCGGACGTGCATGAGATTCCTATATGGAATAATTGCTCGTCGGGAGAGGCAAATTCGATATGCTGCTTTGCCGTGTTTCAAAACTACATTTTTCTCTTTCAAGCACAATGCTTGTGGAAAACTTTCAAGAGAAAAAATGAGCAGACTTGACTTGCTTTGAAATGCTGATTTCATCAGTAATTGAAGGATTTTTTTGCTCTAGCGAAGGCATGATTTCGTAATAGAAAATTCAGTGATTTTTTTTGTTTCATGGGATAGGGAAATGTTCCATTGTTTTCTTCGTCTTTAGGTGGCGGTTTTCGTAGTTTGCCGATGATATTCAAGCATATTTTTCTTGATGTTTTATTACTTCTTCCAAAGAATGCATTCCTCATTCATAATCAGAACATTTGTGCCAAAGATGCTTGTGATGGCAATCTTTGGAATTCTCGTATTATCCGTATCTGAGCTGTTTGGTCAACAGTTTGGGAAGAACAAGGTTCAATACAGAGATTTTTCATGGAAATTCATCAAAACGAAACACTTCGATGTGTATTTCCATGAAGAAGGGGAATATCTTGCGCGCTATGCCGGAATACATGCTGAACGCGCTTTGATTTCTATTGAGAATCAATTGAAATACTCCATTGGAAAAAGAATTTCACTGATCATTTACAATTCACATAATGATTTTCAGCAAACGAATGTTGTATGGGATTTCATGCCTGAAGGAGTTGGGGGAGTAACTGAATTATTCAAGAATCGTATCACGCTTCCATTTGAAGGACATTATGATCAGTTCAGACATGTGATTCATCATGAACTTGTTCATGCTGTGTTGAATGACATGTTTTATGGCGGCTCCGTGCAGAGCATGATTGCCAACAATATTCGTACGGAATTGCCTTTGTGGATGAATGAAGGTTTTGCAGAATATGAAGGGAATGGTGGATATGATACCAAGACGGACATGTTCATGCGTGATATTGCTTTGAGTGAATTCATCAAGGGATTCGACAATCTCACCGGGTATTATGCTTATCGTGGTGGACAAGCTTTCTATTGGTATGTAGCCGAAAAGTATGGCGAAAGAAAAATCGGTGAATTACTGAATCGATTGCGGACATCCGGAACTCTTGACTTGGCATTCAAGGGATCATTCGGAAAATCTGTTGAAGATTTTTCTGAAGAATGGGTGCGAGAAATGAAGAAAAAATATTTGCCGGATTTGGACCGATTCGAAAGTCTGGATGATATGGCAATACGCATAACGAATCACAAAAAAGATCATAGTTTCTATAATTCTTCCCCGGCACTTTCTCCCACCGGCGATTCCATTGCATTCATATCAAATCTTGAAGGTCAATTCGGTGTATTTCTTTTGAGTTTGCGTAATCCGGATGCAAAACCCGAAGAATTGATCAATAGCGGAAGGGCGGTCGATTTTGAAGAATTGAATATTCTCACTCCAGGCATTTCCTGGTCTCCCGATGGAAAGAAAATAGCAATCTCAGCCAAATCAGGAGGGGAAGATGCCCTCTATATCGTAGATGTCAAAAGTGGCGATTATGTGAAGCATGAATTCAGTATCAAAACAGTGACCTCGGCCATTTGGTCTCCCGATGGAGCAACGATTGCTTTCGTGGGAACGGTTGCCGAGCAAACGGATATCTGGCTTTTTGATGTGAAAACAGGAAGGATCATCCGTGCAACCGATGATGTGTTTTCGGATTCACATCCTGTGTGGTCACCCGACTCACGCATCATTTATTTTGTTTCTGACAGAGGGGATTATGTGAAGGGTCCGTATAAAGCCGAAGACATTGTAATGTGGAAACAAGATCCGAATGTTTCTGATATCTATCAAGTGGATGTGGAGTCCAATTTGATGGGACGATTGACATTCGATCCAACTTCGCAAAAAACTTCTCTGGCAGTTACCAATAATGGTGCATCATTGGTTTTTGTGTCCGATAATAATGGCATTGGGAATCTATATGAATTGCAACTCGAAGCATCAAAAGTGATACCTCGAACAAATTCTTTGAATGGGATAACGCAATTATCCATGAGCATGGATGGATCCACACTCGTATTCACTTCCCAAAACAATGGTGGATATGATCTTTTTCAAATGCGCTATCCTTTGGAACGCCGTTCTTATGATTCTCTTCCTCTCACGAAATTCATGATGTCCAAAAAGGAAGGAAATTCATCAACGGCAAACAATGATCAGACAATTCAGTTTTCTTCACCTCAGCGATTGACCGGTTATGGAGAAGGCATCGAAGTGGAATTTTCCAGACAACAACTCATTCAGCCAAATCAAGACATTGCACGTTTTCCTCAGCAACAAGAAATTTCTCCTCTGACAAATATTGCTCGCGCTCAAATGGAAAATGACATTGCAGATCCGATGAAAACTCCTGCGCAGGATTATAAGATTGCTTTTTCCAATGATGTGATTCTTGCAAATGCCGGCGTGAGCACATTTTGGGGTTATCAGGGTGTTGCGCAAATGTTGTTCAGCGACATGCTCGGTGATCATCAAATCTATGTGCAAGCGAATTTGTTTTTTGACTTACGCAATAGCAATTTTTTCATTTCATATTCTTATCTGCCAAATATCATTGATTGGCAAATCACTGCGAATCATAATGTTGGATATGGTTTGGTGAGAAGCGACAATGTTCCGTATGATTATTTCTATCGATTCAGAAATTATGGCATAGGTGGAATTGCTTCATTGCCCACTTCTCGTTTTCGTCGTTTTGAACTCGGCTTGAATTATATGCATCTGAGTAAGGAAAACATGGAGTTTCCTCAAGAGCCGATCACATCTCGAGACATGATCGTATCGCAAACGAGAATGGTCTATGATAATACCATGCCGGGCTGGTATGGGCCTTCCGATGGAACGCGATATTCCATGTCCGTACAAGCAGCACCACGCTTGCAAGACTCCGGTTTGGGTCTTGCAGTGCTGGATATGGATTATCGAACATATTTCACACTTTCGGAAAATTATTTGTTTCTTGCTCTGCGCGGTGCGGGCGGAATGGGAATAAGCACCAATCCTGATCAGCAATTCTTCTTTCTGGGTGGTATCGACAATTGGATCAACAGATCTTTTGCGGGTGGAACGCTACCATTCAAAAGTCCGGAAGATTTTGCTTTTTTGAATTATGTGCTTCCGCTTCGCGGATGGGATGTGAATGAACGCTTCGGAAAGAAATATGCTTTGATGAATGCAGAACTCCGATTTCCTTTGTTCACTGCACTGTTGGCAGGACCTGTCCCGGTTGTGTTTCAGGCATTTCAGGGCGCATTGTTTATGGACATGGGAACGGCATGGAGTGATCAAGTATCATGGAAACTTGCTCAAAGTGGAGATTATGCTCGCTTTCGGTATCCTGATTCCGGGGATTTACTCATGAGTGCCGGTATTGGAATCCGAACATTCCTGTTTGGATTGCCATTTCGGATGGATGTGGCATGGAGGAATGAACATCTTGGGTGGTCAATGCCGCAATGGTTATTCTCTCTCGGGGGAGATTTCTAAAAATTTTCTTCTTTTAGTATCGCAGATCGAATGAGCATGCGCTCTTGGGGAGATGCAATATCGGGCTCTTTGTTCAATCTCATGAAAGTGTAAATGGGTTTCGTTTGAATCATGCGACCTTTATAGAATGCGCATTGCAGAAAAAATGCTCTTCGTACTTCGGGTTTATGGGTTTGATCAAATAAGAAATTTCCCGTACCATAAAAAATGGGTTTGTTTTGATGCATGCCTATTTCCTGCACAACATGAGCCTGCGAGCCCATCAATACATCAGCTCCATATTCAATCAATTTTTTTGCGATGTTCTTTTGCGCTTGATGTGGAGTATAATCATCAACTTCACTGAATTGCACGCAAGCGATGATTGTATTGATGCCGATTTGCCTGAGTGAATCTATCATCTTTCTTGCCTTTTCATCCGAATATCGATTTGCGCCGGGACCTTTATCAGAGCATTCACCAAGAGGACATCGTTCATTGAATCCAATCCAGGCAATGCGTGTGGAATCTTTCAGTGTGAGTATGAGCGGAGTATTTGCCTCGCGCGGACTGGCACCGCCTCCAAAATATCGCATTTCATGTTTTGTATACCAATTGAGCGCTTTGAGATAAGGCGATATTCCACGATCCAAATTATGATTGCCGGTCAATTCAATGATATTCGCTCGAAGTGCTTTCAATACTTCCAAATGTTTTGTTTTGGTGAGAAAGGAAAGTCTCATGCCGGCATAAGTACATGTATCATCAATCGATACTTCATTACTGATATGAATGAGTTCCGGCTTTTGAAAATATGGTTTGATATGCTGTATGTAATTCTCAATGGAATGTCTATCAAGATAAAGCCCAGTTGAACGTGTGAGGGCAGTCACACCGGTATGAATATATGTTGTGATGTGATGTTTAAAAGCAAAAGCATGAGCTGATTTCATGTGCAATGGATATGCATGTGGATCCATGAAATAGTCCACTGAATCAATTGCAAGAGGAAGGAACCGATTGGACAGTGAATCGATGCTCATGAGCAAAAGCGAGTTTCGTGATCGATCATCCCATTCATCCAATGATTGAATGCGGGGATTATCTATGCCCCATGTTGATTTCACGAATTCTTGCAAATCACCGGTGATACCGATGCTTCTTGATTTCACTCCGAGGATGATTTCTTTGATGCTTATTGAGGTATGGTCATGCAGATAGGTTCCAATAATGAAAAGTGGAATGCTGTCTTGCGACTTATCTTGTTTGACAATCTGTTTTTGCGAACTCTTCTGCTCAGTCCCTGTACAAGAAATCAATTGACTGAAGAGTATCATGACCATGAAGATATACATGCCGTCCTCCCAAATGACGGATGCAAACTACGAAGGAATCAGGAAATCTATTAAGGATTGATCAATATTGGATATGATGTCATTCGTTCGCCATCATGAATGACTATCACATATAATCCCCGTGAATGCGCTTGCCAATTCCATTCATTTGATGCAATGATTTCTTCATGAATGCAATTTCCAAGTATGTCATGTATACGGACTGATTGGAATGGTCGAGAAGCTTGAATCGAGATCATGCGACCGTGAATGAGAATATTCACCGATGTAGATTCTTCGTTAATGCCACTCGCGATTTTCGCATTTCGTACGGGTATGACTTTCAGTCTTTGTGTTTTGAGTGCATAGGTGGTGATGCCATATCGAGAATCCATATACCATGCTTTATCGGTTTGATTTGACAAAGTGGTTGATGACCAATACATGGTAGTTGGCGAATTGATACCGAAGATTGGATCTATCGATGGCGATGAATGTGACTGACTTGCGAGTGAGAAAAGTTCTTTGATATTCGGAATTCTCCAATCATCATGAGAACCCGCTGTGGATTGCTCTGCAAATTGCAATGCTTGTTCCCATGTTATGCTGTCGGGAGAGGGGGTAGGGAACCATTCGAGATTTGTGCGTTTGTCTATGATGCTCCCATAATCCGTTCGTACATAGGCTTGCATGAGGACTTCGGGTGTGATTGCATCTCGGACAACTCGCGTATGTATTCTCTTTGTGCCTCCGGCAGAAATCGTTTCTTTTTTCAAGTGATTGCCGATTCCACCACCTGCATTCATAACCCACACTTTGGTTGCATCATTGTATTGCGGGAGATTAGTCCACCAATATTCCGCGGTGGATGTGGCAAATGCCGAGAGATCGAGAGGTGGTTTGTTTTTGCTGAGTATGGCAATGGAATAAGCCTCCAGCGGACTAGGCAAACGCCAATCGGTGAAGCCACCAATAGTACATGTATCCGCATAGATGATTGCCTGCTCATGCGTCATTTCACCGGCATCTGCCCTTTGCCATTGCAAACCCGTCACATTATCGAGAACGATTTCACCATTAATTACCGTATACCTGGAACATTGATCGAATAATCCGCATCCTCACCGGGTGTATTGGTATATCCCAAGGTTTGACCTGTATCGGGCAATTCTTTGATTGTTTTGCGAATCTCTTGTGCTTTTATTTCAAAGGCAAGCACTGCAATGATGAGGATATGAAGGAATGTTTTCATGGTTTATGCACTATTGAATGCATGGTATTGAGTGGAGACAATTTCAGAAAATAGACACCACCCTGTATGCCGTTCAATGGCATGATGTCACCTTGATGCGTTTTGATCAATCTACCTTGAACATCATAGAGATGCATTGCAAGGAGTGATTGCATGTCATTGTTCAGCATGATCCGAATGGTTTGTCCATCATAAGCAAGATCCGGCTTGATGTTTTCCTCTTGGATTGAAGTGGTGGAAATCGTACATATTGGATTGCCTTTATAACTTTCGGTTCTAATTCCATTTTGGTCATAGAACACATAGATATAATTTCCTTGAGGTGTCCATGAATAATCAATGGAATAGTTCTGGCCATTCAATGTATATTTCAAATCATATCCGGAATTCTTTCCATTAGGTATCAGTGCCGTGATTGTTGCGCCTTTAAGTGGTGTCAAAGCGGGTCGAACACCTTTTGCAGTAGCTTGTGGAATGAGTTGAAATGTTGAATCTTCCGTTACTTCACCGGCAAATGATGCAATCATATATGGTGCGGCAGAGGTTCCGTGATAATGATACACTCCCGATGCATCGGCATGGCCATGATGGGAATCAAGTGTTTTCATTGCGCTCCCATCGGGTTCAAGCGCTCCATAAACTGCAAATCCATCAAAGGCATAAGCAATAGGTTTTGCTGTGGATGTAAATGCATAAAGATGAAGCGGAGCTATGTGATAGTGATAATCATCGGCTCTTCCCGAATGCCCACCAAAATCATCCAATTGTCCATCCAAAAAAGCATCGATGCCCGTATTCGTATATGGATTAAAAATCGGAATGCCATTGATTGCGATGGCAATCGCACCTCTCGTGAAATGTTTTTGATCAACCGGAATGGAATTTTGCGCCATCACCGGATTCAAAGGAATGCTCCATGCATTGGCATTCAAATAACATTGAGGTATGGGTACTTGTTGTTGCCATGCCGTGATGCCTTTCATCATTTCATGTGTTTTTGCAATGCCGATTGAACCAACCCTGAAATACTTTGTGTCCCAAGAAGTGACTACCTCACTTTTGAATGGAGTGAATGCCGAATCGATGGTCAATGGATTTGTTTGAACCATTGTGAGTGCTTCATACCCCATATTAAATCCATATCCGAATAAACCGATGAAAGCAAGTCCGGACATCATGGCGAGGCGTGGAGCGAAAGATCGTAAGATCAATGCGCCTGAAACGAATAATATACCCATGAGTACTAAGGCAATTGGAATCTCATTGTGAACATCATAAGAGATTGGTGTAATGCTATGATG
>JBJTFZ010000261.1:0-4333 GCA_046093685.1 bacterium | reverse complement strand
TTGCTCTATACACAAGAAGAAGAGCGTATGGATAGAATGCTCAAGAAAATGGAAGATGCCAACAGAAACCAGCTTGATACATTGGAAGATGTTTCAAAGGATATGCACAAAGTTGCAGTTGCATTGGTTGAAGGCAATTCCGAGATGATCAAGCAAAAGGTCAATCAAGCTGTTAGTGATTATCTTTCTGATGAGAAAAACATCCAAGGCGAATTGGCAAAAGAAATCGGCGACATTGTTCTGAAAGCAATTGGTTCAGGTGTAATCAGTCAAGCGAAGAAAAACTGACATCTTAGTCTTGTAAATTGTAAAAAGGTCTCCAATTGGATTTGGAGACCTTTTTTTATACGGGCTTGAATTGTTCAAATGCTTGCAAACAGGAATGACAATAGTGGATTGATCTACACAATGTTGGCCCAAACGGAGTCTGCATCTCGGTATTCGCACTATTGCAATACGGACATGAGACTTTGTGCAATATCTCAAGATCTAATACCAAATCGTATGTGGGTGGAGGTGCAAGGCCAAATGACTTCAGTTTTTCTCTCCCCTTTTCGCTTATCCTATTTGAGTCCCAGGGAATATCATAGTTCACATCAATCGTGTATGAACAGGCAAGTGATTCCAATACTTCAGACACGCCTTGTTTCATGACATCAATAGCAGGGCAACCCACGAATGTAGGCGTCATAGTAACATGAACAGATTCTTCGGAACATATCACTCCGGTAATAATTCCTAGGTCCACAATTGATAGAGTAGGAATTTCAGGATCAACTACTTGTTCAAGTGCTTTGAGTATATCTGTTTCAGTCAATATCATTGAAAATGAGCATCCAAATGTGATTGTAATTGCGCGAGTTCTTTTTCACTTCCGGTACCTGAGATTTTGAATTTTGCCATGCCTTGAGGATCAATGTGAATGACAGTGGTTACATCATTTTTACAAGAGAAGTGATCCCAAAGCAATCCATCCCAATCCATTAGAACTGTGTATGAATAATTCTCTTTGAACTTACCTCTAATGAAACTCTTCAAGAAAAAAGGAACGCTACTCACATTTGCCACCGCTACAAAAGTCGCTTTCCCTCTGTATTTAGGTTCAAGTACTTTTGTCCAATTCGGTGTAAGCTTACTTCCGGCTCTATCAGCAATAAACAATAAAACATGCTTCCCTTTGAAACTAGACGATTGAATTTCTTTTGCATATTGATCTTCCATTTCAAAGGTTGGAAGTTTTTGCCCGACACCTGCAATTGATATAAAAACGGACGACGCCAAGAATAGCACAACAAAAAACATGTTCGTTTTCAACTTCATGAATTTACTTTTCTCCTTTAGCACTTAGCATTTTTTGATGATCCGCTATAAATGAAGCAACCCCTGCATCTGTGAGTGGATGCTTCATGAGTTGTTGAAGTATTTTATATGGAACAGTTGAAATATCAGCTCCTGCTTTTGCGCATTCTAGAATATGGATTGGGTTCCTGATAGATGCAGCGATAATCATTGACTCTAGACCATGCCTATCCCATATTTCGCATGTTTCTTTAACTACAGCTATGCCATCATTTCCAATATCATCAAGCCTTCCAAGGAAAACACTGACATAGGTTGCACCTGCATTGTTTGCGGCCAGTGCTTGGCCGGGGCTAAAGATCAATGTCACATTTGTTGGAACATCTCTCCTAGAAAGTTCTTTGACTGCTGACAATCCATTTGGAATCATTGGAATTTTAATTGTTGCTTCGGGGAACCATTCCAATATTTCATCAGCTTCCTTTAACATTCCTTTTGTGTCTGTTGAGACCACTTCAACAGAAACATGACCACCAATAGTTGCATGAATATGCTTAATAAGTTCTTTCACATCCAATGTGGGATCTTCTTTTGCCAACAATGTTGGATTTGTTGTAACACCACTTATGATTCCTATACCTGCCATTTGCTGAATCTCTGACAAATTAGCTGAATCAATATAGAGTTCCATATACATACTCCGTGTTTATTTTACTAAAAAAAGCCCCTCAGAGAAAATCCCTGAGGGGCTTATGTCATCTATGCTTGGTGATTACTTGACAACTTGCAAAGAGCGAGTTGCAACATTTTCACCTGATTTGATAACGATTTGATACATACCGGCTGCAAGGCTTTCAGCAGATACATCGAGTGCGTGTGTACCGGCTGATACATTGCCTTCGAAGATAGTTGAAACCACACGACCAATCATGTCGGTAAGTTCTACGCGGACCATACCTGAAGTAGCAATCGTATATTCGAAATTAGCAACTCCTGAAACAGGATTTGGTCTTGCTTCACTGATAGAAACTGCAGTATTGGCATTGTCACCAATAACAACAGCAACTTCATCACTATAGTCGAATGTACCATCACGATCTACCATACGTAGACGATAGATATATGTTGAACCGCTACGAACTGTATTATCAACTGCATTGTATTCACGACGAGTTGTGCTATTGCCAGCTGCTGGAATTGTTTCGATTCTTTCGAATACGAGTTCATTTCCGGTATTGACAGCTCTTTCTACTTCATACCAACCGCTGTTCTGCTCGGATGCTGTTGCCCAGTCAAGTGTAACTGAGGAACCTGTACGGCGTGCATCGAATGCAACCAATTCTACAGGTGTTACTCGACCATCATTGAATTGAACATGGTCAAAAGTACCACGAAGTACTCTCTGGAGACCTGTGCGTGCACCGGTGTTTCCAAAGTGTCTCCAATCTACACCATAGAAAACGGTATTGTTTGTTGGAGCAGTTGTTGAAATACCCATTGTGCTATCTTTAACAGCAACAGCTGCTTCAATGCTTCTATAACGGAATGCCTGACGAGCAAAGCCCTTGGAATTAGCATCTGTATAGATTTTCATCATTGATGGCGTTGGGTTTGGATCTGTAAATGTACCATTTACAAAGCCTGTAGCTCTGATGATCTCAGGAAGACCTCTTTGTACAAAGACTCCATCAACAAATGACTGACCATTTACAACAACTGAAGGCGTATAACCACTTGCAAATGGTGTGGCTTGTACCGCACCAGCATTGCTGCGGGATACATCGGCACGCAATTGCTCACGAACAAAGAATTGATCATTTGTAGCATTCAATCCAATATGATTGGTTACAATTGACTGAGATGACATCACAAAGTTCTTCTTTGTTTGTGTTGTACCAGATGCAAGGTATCTACGAATTTGATCGCGCTCTGTTCTGAGCATTGCATTTTGATCATGTGACCACAACAACATCTTGTATGGTGTATAATCAAATGTTTTTGACTCCCATCCACTTCTATCGAAGATATCATATCGGAATGGACGATTGTTTGGATTGTTCAATGGATCACTAAAGAATCCAAGAGAATCAAGCGCAATTCTCAAACTGTCAGAGTTCAAACGACCAATAGTAGCATTTGCATAACCGGTAGTTGAAGGAGGTGTGGTTGTATGAAGATAACCACTGTTGACAGTAGAAACAATAAAGCGTGTAGTGCTTGCCTGACGAATATAGAAGCGTGATTCAGCTTGAGTTGTATCATTGAATCTGTTTTCGTCACTGTTAAATGTGGCAACAAATGCTCTTATGAGGTAACGAGGTGTCACATTTGGACGCATTGTTGCATCAACTGCTTGTCTCATCCATGTTGGAGTGGTATAACCTGTTCCAAGTTGACGCAATGTTTGTAGACTTACTCTGCCAAGCATTACATCGCGTGTTTCTCCACCGGAGATCGTAACTGATGTTGTATTGATAGTTGATGGAATGCCATATGTAGGAACTGCATTGCCGCTAGTGGCTGCATCTTCCATAGCGATTGAACCTGACAAGTTGATTGTTTGACTCAATGTACTGTTATTGCGTACGCGAACCATCACTGGAATTGAGTTTGTATCAGCAGTAATATATTCTACATCAGAGAAGATACCACCGGGATAGGAACATGAACCGCTTCTATATGCTCTAGGAGCAACAATTGCCATTACCTCAACATCGTTCAGATAAGGAACAGCATTAAATTCATCAGCTCCAATATCATAACGATTATTTGCGGAACCTCTTACTTCACCATCAATATCTGATTGTACTTCTACAAGATTTGTTCCGGAATTATTCAACATGGAACCGGTTCTTGATGCTTGACGCAAACGAACAAATGGTTCATTGCCGATTCTCTGCATTTGATCTGTGGTTGAGTTGAAGAAGTTACCAACAAAAGATTGATTATCCTGACCTGTCCAAGTAAACCATTGATCACTTGTTTGTAAATCATTCTGACAACTTACAAGAAGGATTTGGCTAAGTGTATCGAT
>JBJTFZ010000260.1:0-5668 GCA_046093685.1 bacterium | reverse complement strand
CCACAATGATGAAAAAGATGCAGCATCTCAAAGTGAAAATCATTGTCTCGGAGGGCTCCGGAGCAAAAGATTCCGGTAAGACAAAAAAAGTGAAGACAACCAAAAAGCAAACAACAGGTAAAAAAGGGAGTTCGCAAGCTGAGAGCACTCCTCCCACTTTACTTGAATTAAGAATTCAAGAACTTCGTACTCAATTACTCAATGCAGGTGCTCCCGAGTCTAGAATACTTTTTGAAAAAGGCAAACTCCCTGCCTCTATGGATGTTGCTTTGATCATCAATGAAATATCGGGCGGTTTTTAATTAGGATTATAATGACGAAGCTATTCTTATTATTCGCTGTTGCTATTCTTTCTTCAGGAAGCATGAAGGCTGTGGAGTACCCATTGCTGAAAGCTATGAAGCTCGAAATGAAAAGAACCATGGATGGACTTTCAAGTCAATCTGTGCCACCGTATTTCTTGTCATATGCTGTTACCGAAACAAAAACCATCCGCATGAATGCCGGATTTGGAAAAGTAAAAAGCAGTGAGCATGTTCAATCGAGAATTCTAGATATAGACATTCGAGTAGGGAATCATGAATTGGACAATACCCACACAATTCGTGGAAGTAGATTTGAGTTCGGTGGTGGTGGCCGTGGAGTTGAATTGCCAATGTACGATGATGTGCAAGCTTTGCAGACTGTGATTTGGAATGCAACGGACAAATTGTACAAAAAAGCGGTTGAACGCTATGGAAAAGTTTTAACCAATAGAGCCGTAAAGGTAAAAGAAGAAGATAGTTCTGCAGATTTCTCCCATCAGACACCGGTCGAGTTTATTGAGGAAGAGCAATCATTCAGTGTGGATTCATTGAAATGGCTGCAAAAATTAAAACGCCTCTCAGCATTGTTTTCTGTTGACCCTGCGATTTATACCGGAGAAGTGTATTTTCAGGCAGACATACTCACTAAGTATTTTGTTAGTTCCGAAGGTACAATCATTCGCCAAAGTGAGCCAAATGTCAGACTTTTCGCTTCTGCTTCAACAAAATCAGATGATGGAATGACACTTCCACTTTTCTCAAGTTATTTTGGATTTTCTCCTGAAAATCTTCCTTCTGAAGAAGTAATCGCCAAAGATATTCAGACAATGATCCAAACTTTGTCAAAGCTTCGTACAGCACCTTTGGCAGAAACTTATTCGGGTCCAGCCATACTTTCCGGTCCTGCATCCGGTGTGTTCTTTCATGAGATATTTGGTCATCGTGTTGAAGGACACAGACAAAAAGACCCAAACTCCTCCCAGACATTCAAGTCTTTTTTAAACAAAAAGATTTTACCTGATTTCATAGATGTTGTTTTTGATCCGGGTTTAAAAACTTTGAATGGCAATGACATCGTTGGCTATTATAAATATGATGATGAAGGTGTGAAGGCCGAGAAAGTGATCGCCGTTGAAAAGGGAATATTCAAAAATTTCTTGATGAGCAGATCTCCCATTGAGAATTTTCCAATATCAAATGGGCATGGAAGAAGGCAACCGGGTCTTCGCCCCGTTTCCAGACAGTCCAATTTGCTTGTGAAAGCCTCGCAAACAGTTTCTTTTGATTCATTGCGCATACTTCTTCGAAATGAGTGTGTATTGCAAAACAAAGAATATGGATTGTACTTTGTTGAAATCTCTGGTGGTTTTACCTTTACGGCAAGAACCATTCCGAATGCTTTCAATGTGCAACCACTCGTGGTGTATAAAATTTATGCAGATGGCAGACCGGATGAATTGGTTCGTGGTGTTGACTTGATTGGTACCCCTCTCACAACATTCAACAATATCGTTGCTGCATCTCATGAGATTGGAATTTTCAATGGAGTGTGTGGAGCAGAATCAGGAGGTGTTCCCGTATCTGCAAGCTCTCCATCATTGTTCGTAAAAACCATTGAAGTTCAAAAAAAACAAAAGTCTCAAGCAAAACCACCTCTGCTTGAATCTCCATTGTCCAAACCAAAACCATAATATATGTTCGGTCAGATTCTCATTCATGTCCTTTTTGCCTCAGCATTGACAGCCACGGGCTTATATGCATTTGCTTTGCGTGGGAATGAATTCGCCGCGATGTTGGGGAGATATTTTTTTCGATTTACCGCCATTGGAATTGTGTTTGCCTTTCTTGGAATTCTTTGGCTGGTGTTCAATCATCGTTTTGAATATCATTATGTCTGGAATTATTCCTCCAGAGAATTGCATGCTTGGTATCTATTTGCTGCCGGTTATGCCGGACAGGAAGGGAGTTTCATGTTATGGACTCTCTGGGTAGGATTATTGGGAATTGTTTTGTCTGGATTTGGAAGAAAAAAAGGCATTGAATCAGAAATCATGGTTTTCTATTCTTTGATTCTTGTTTTTCTACTCTTGCTTTTGGTTATCAAAAATCCGTTTGCCTATGTTTGGGAGACATTCGCCAAAGACGGAGTAGCGGAAGGATTTGTTCCTCAGAATGGTAAAGGGCTTAATCCTTTATTGCATAATGTTTGGATCACCATTCATCCTCCAATTCTGTTTACAGGATTTGCAGCAATGAGCGCTCCATTTGCACTTGCGATGGCGGGTTTATTGAAAAGAGATTATCAGAATTGGGTGAAGCATGCATTGCCATGGACATTGTATGCCACTGCAATTCTTGGATTCGGAATCATGCTCGGTGGATTTTGGGCTTATGAAACATTGGGATGGGGTGGATTTTGGGCATGGGATCCCGTTGAGAATTCATCATTGATTCCTTGGCTTGTATCGGCAGCTTTGGTGCATACGATGCTCATTCAAAAGAAAACCGGTGGTTTAGTAAAAACAAATGTTGTGCTAGCTTCATTGTCATTCATTTTGGTGCTGTATTCCACTTTCCTGACACGAAGTGGAGTATTGGGAGATACTTCCGTTCATTCATTTGTAGATCCCGGAATGTTCGCATATATCATGCTTATCGCATTTATGGCAACATTTCTCATACTTGCACTCTTCATCATGTATCGAAGAAAAGATGATCTGTTCTTTGAATCAGCTAATTTTTCAATGCAAAGCAGGGAATTTTTGATTTCCATCGGTTCCGCGCTATTGCTTGGCTCTGCAATCATTGTATTCATTGGCACAAGTTGGCCTCTTTTTGCAGAGATTATCAAGCAACCGAAAGTTGCGATTGACCCCGCTTTCTATAATTCTACGCATCTTCCTCTTGTGATATTGGTCATGATATTCAATGCGGTTTCATTGTTGGCCCGTTGGAATGGAAAAAAGATTGTTCAAGACTATAGGTCATTGGCATTACCTATTGTGCTGACATTTGCCGGTACAATCACCTCTTATGTGATGGGCGTTACAGATCCTTTGTATGTCATTCTCACATTTTCTGCATGGTTTGCTTTGATCATCAATGTTGAACTTGCTTTTAAAGTGATGAGAGCTCGGTTCAGTTCCGCTGGTGCCTATTTGTCACATGCGGGCATTGCTCTCTTGCTGATTGGTGTTGTGTGGACATCCAAGTACTCCATCATGCAACATGCCCAACTCGTCCAAGACGTACCAACCAAAGTTCTTGGTTATACCTTGACATTTAAGGGTAAGGAGCGTATCGAAAAAGAGTTTACTGATAGAGAAAAGTATCGTTTTCATATTGATATTGAAAAAGAGGGAGTACACTCAACGGTTTCTCCAATGCTGTTTTGGAGTGATTTCAATAAAAGACAGTCTGCTTTTTTGGAACCCGGAATAGAATGGTCATTGGGTAGAGATGTGTATGTTTCACCAAAAGCAACTGGCGAAACAGGCGGAGTGAAAACCTTGATATTGAGCAAGGAACAAAAAGACAAGTTTCCAACTGATTCTACGAGATCAATTCGCTTCTTGGCTTTTGATATGTCGCGAATGAGGAGCGGTCCTGATAGTGCAGGGAAGATTTATCCCTCCGCCATCGTAAGATTATTCTCCGGCAAAGATTCGATTGAGATATCTTTGCGAGCCGGGATGAATATGCAAACATCCGAATTAACTCCCGAGCCAGTCACTTTGCCGGGAACAACTCAGCGTTTGTCTTTTGCCAGATTGCTTGCAAAAAAAGGAGATCTTGCCAATTCTCAAATTGAGATTGCTTTTGAAGATACCTCCAAACCAACACCCCCAAAAAAGGAAGTGTTTACCGTAGAAGTTTCAATCAAGCCACTCATCAATCTTGTATGGCTGGGAGTTATCTTAATGGTGACAGGATTCTTTGTTTCTATTGCAAGACATAAAAAAGACTTGATTTAATCATCCAACAAGGAGATGAATACTATGCGTTTGCTTCTGTTCTTGTGCTCAATGCTGATTTCCGGCACAATGTATGCCGATATTACTGTGAGCGATGTGTTGATACCCTCCACAAAAACATTTTCAGGTAAATCTCTGACATTGAACGGAGCGGGTATAAGAGAGAAATTTTGGATGGATATGTATGTCGGAGCTTTGTTTGTGACAAAAAAAACTCGCGATGCTCAGTATTTGATTAATGCCGATGAAGCAATTGCAATGGAATTGACCATCGTTAGTTCATTGATCACGAGTGATAAAATGTCGGATGCAGTGGAAGAGGGATTTGAAAAATCTTCAAAAGGGAATGTCTCAGCGCTTCGTTCCAGAATAGATCAATTCAAAGGATTTTTCAAGGAAAAAATCAAGAAAGGTGATGTATTCTCGATGATTTATGAACCAGGAAAAGGTTTGACTGTTTTGCGAAATGGAAACAAAGCAGGAACAATCTCAGGATTGGATTTCAAGAAGGGGTTATTTGGAATATGGTTGGGAGATGACCCCGCTGACAAAGATCTGAAAAAAGGATTGCTTGGCTCATAAAAAAAGGGAGATGAATTTTCATCTCCCTGTTTAGTATTGATATTCTGCCATCAACCAAAAAGTTTGGCTTTTAGAAAATCTTTATTCAGTCTGGCAATATTTTTTACGCTGATTCCTTTTGGACATGCCGCTTCGCAGTCATAGGTATTTGTGCAATTGCCAAATCCTTCGCTGTCCATCTGCTCAACCATTTTCAAAACTCTTCTTTGTCTTTCAGGCTGACCCTGAGGTAAATATGCCAAATGGGAAACCTTTGCTGAAGTGAAGAGCATTGCCGATGCATTTTTACATGCTGCAACACATGCACCGCATCCGATGCAAGCTGCGGCATCCATTGCGGCATCAGCATCCGGTTTTGGAATGGGAAGGGTATTTCCATCCTGTGCATTTCCGGTATTCACTGATACAAATCCACCAGCTTGGATGATGCGATCAAAGGCACTTCGATCAACCACCAAATCACGAATGACGGGGAAAGGACTTGCTCTCCACGGCTCAATCACGATATTATCTCCATCTTTGAACTTGCGCATATGCAATTGACAAGTGGTTGTCATGGTTTCAGGTCCATGCGGAGTTCCATTGATCATCATTGAGCAAGAACCACAAATTCCTTCTCGGCAATCATGGTCAAAAGCCACAGGCTCCTCACCTTTGGCGAGCAATTGCTCATTGAGAACATCGAGCATTTCAAGAAATGACATGTCGGGACTGATATCCGACAATGCATACTCTTTGAATTGACCTTCGGTTTGTTTGTTCTTCTGGCGCCAAACTTTGAGTGATAGTTTCATTATTTATAGCTCC
>JBJTFZ010000259.1:0-5858 GCA_046093685.1 bacterium | reverse complement strand
GATGAATACTGATTCTATAAAAGCTACAATGTCTTTGACTTGCTTTCCCATGAATGGACTTGTGAAATCCATCCAGTGCACATGTTTTCCTTGTGACATTGCATTGTATATTTTTGAAGCATAGACAACAAGAACTATTGCCGACATAAAAGATGTGGCAGTGATGATCATGTTTTTGTGAAATGAAGACTTGCGTTTCATGATGCTTCTAGACTGAATATGCTTCAAAATTACAAGTTTTTTATTTCGGAAATCAAATCTTGCAATACTTTTTTTGAGTCACCGAAGAGCATTGAAGTCTTTGGACGGAAGAAGAGGTCATTTTCAATTCCCGCATAGCCGGGTTTCATGCTCCTTTTGTTCACTATGACATGTTTGGCTAATTCCACATCCAAAATGGGCATACCATAGATTGGCGAGCTTGGATCCGTCTTTGCTGCCGGATTCACCACATCATTTGCACCCAACACAAGCACTGCATCAACGGATGGAAATTCATCATTGATTTCTTCCATTTCTTTGAGTTTTTCATAGGGTACATCTGCTTCGGCGAGCAATACATTCATGTGTCCGGGCATGCGTCCTGCCACAGGATGAATCGCATAAGTGACCTCAACACCTTTTTCTGCAAGCAATTTTTCCAATTCATGGCAGGCATGTTGGGCTTGTGCCACGGCAAGTCCATAACCGGGAACGATGACAACTTTTGAAGAATATGACATCAACACTGCGGCATCTGAAATGGACATTTCTTTATATGTTCCTTGAGCTCCTGCGGATTGACCCGATTGCGCACTTGCACCAAATGATCCGATGAGTACATTCAGCAATGATCTGTTCATTGCATTGCACATGAGCACGGTCAATAATGTTCCTGCTGCACCAACAAGTATACCACCTGTAAGCATTGCAGTATTATCGTAGAGAAAACCTCCGCATGCAGCCGCAATTCCCGTAAAGGAATTCAAAAGTGAAATCACAACGGGCATGTCTGCTCCGCCAATGGGAAGAACAAACAATATCCCATATACAGCTGACAGCACCATGACGGCATAGAAAAATGTGATTGTTTCTTCAGGACGCAAGAATAGAATCATGAAGGTCAAGCCGATTGTTACAATCAGCATGAGAATATTCACGATATGCTGTCCATTGAATGCATAGTCATTCAATCTTCCATCCAATTTTGCCCATGCAATCATGGATCCTGTAAATGAAACGAATCCAATGATCAATCCTGCCATTATCACGAGGAGTGAAGTTCCATCCAGCGTAGAAAAATAGGTATATCCACCGCCTGCATATAATTCGGGTTTGAAATCATGTACCAAATGTCTGAACTCAATAATTGAAATGAGCGCAGCACAGGCTCCACCCATGCCATTGAACAAACTCACCATTTGTGGCATGTCTGTCATTTTTACTTTTTTGGCAGACATCATGCCAATCACTCCACCGATGGCGAGTCCACCTATGATCCAAAGATGATTTCCAAGATGCTCACCTGATGAATTTGTATATGCTCCGATTGTACCAATGATAGCGATGCCCATGCCAAATGCGGCAATGAAATTTCCATTGCGTGCGGTTTTGGGATTGGAGAGCATCTTCAAACCTAGAATGAAGGTGATTGATGCAATCAGATAAATGAGGATGAGAAGTGAATCCATGTGAATCATTTTTTCTTGTTGAACATTTCCAGCATTCTATCGGTCACGACAAATCCACCGACAACATTCAGTGTTCCAAGAATCACTGCAAGAAATCCGAGGGTCAATGCAGTGATATCATCCGGATCTGCATTGCCCATGACGATGATTGCGCCGATGATCACAACTCCGTGTATGGCATTGGCTCCGCTCATGAGAGGAGTATGCAAAACGCTAGGTACACGACCAATCACTTCAATGCCCACAAAAACCATGAGAATCACGATATAAATCATGTCTTGATGTTCGGCAAACCATTGTAGTATTTGTTCCATATTTTTATCTGCTCAATCGTTCATGAATGATTGTTCCGGCCTGCATGATACATGTTCCTTTCACAAGGTCATCTTCAAGGTTCAGAGAAAATTCTCCGTCTCCATTCGTGATCAATTGCAGGAAGTTGATGATATTCTTTCCATACACTTTGCTGGCATCCGATGGCATCATTGCAGGAAGATTGCTATTACCGATAATCGCTATGCCATTATGCATTATAGTTTGATTGTCTTGCGTAAGCGGGGTATTGCCCCCTGTGGAAGCAGCCAAATCAATGATCACGCTTCCTTTTCTCATTGCATTCAGCATATCTTGAGTAATCAAGATTGGTGCTTTCTTTCCGGGAATTTGTGCGGTGGTGATGATGATGTCTGCTTTGGCAGCGCTTTCCGCAATTCTTGATTGTTGTTTGGATTTGAATTCTTCGGATTGTTCCACTGCATAACCTCCTGCTTTGCTGGCATCGGCGGCACCTTCAACTTCGATGAATTTTGCACCCAGACTTTGCACTTCTTCTTTTACTGCAGGTCTTGTATCGAATACTTCCACAACAGCTCCGAGTCTTCTGGCGGTTGCTATTGCTTGCAAACCCGCAACACCCGCGCCAAGTATCAATACTTTTGCGGGAGCAATGCTTCCTGCGGCGGTCATGAACATTGGAAGATATCGAGAATAGGTCGTTGCGGCGAGCAATACAGCTTTATAACCTGCAATATTGGCTTGAGAGCTCAGCACATCCATGCTTTGCGCACGAGTGGTTCTCGGGAGCATGTCAAGGGAGAACACGGTGTTTTGATGTGATGCGAATGTTTCAGTGGAAGTTGTATTGAAAAGCGGAGAATAGATGCCGATGAGAGTTTTGGAATGGACATGTTGAACGGGCTCAGGATGAATGGAGAGAAGAATATCACTCGATTCAATCACCTGTTGTCCATCCGCAATGGTTGCACCGGCTTTCACATAGTCTTCATCGGAAGCGAATGCCAATGCACCTGCCTGCGATTCAACGAATATTGTGTGGCCTTTTGATGTAAGAGATGCCACTGCTTCAGGAAGAAGAGAGACCCGCGTTTCATGTGAGGGCTCTTTTATCACACCAATATTCATGTATCAATTCCTGAGTTGATGAATGGAGAGTAACTTAGGAAATACATTGAAAAAGAACAACATATCAAAAAAAATGCCCCGCTTTTTTACAAAGCGAGGCATTATAAAAATGTAGGTTCAGCTTAGTCTTCTTTGCGACTTAGCATGTAAATCACAAGACCGAAACCAATTTTGTTCACGGCATCACCGATATTATACACGATGTCCATGGAATATTGAGCTGCCTTTGGATCTGCAACCATTTGATTGCCGAACAATCCGCCTGTTGTACCAAGGATATAGCCCAAAGGATAAATCGCCCAACCAACGAGTACAAACCAACCGAGATAACGATTTGCGGCGGCAACTGCTGGTGATGAAGATTTTGCCAATTTGGCAACATCACCTGCCCATACCAACCATACGATATATGCATAGCCGATAGAGGAGATTGTTCCCCATACCCAGCTTGATGCATCTTGACCATGCATAGCTTCACCGATATAGCCGGTAACCAACATGAAAATTGAAGCGATGATCAACTTCCAGAGAAGACCAATCGTCGCACCCGCTTTCTTTGTGATGAGATAAAACTCAACACACATCAACGGCACTGTCAGCAACCAATCCACATAACGGAAGAACGTCGGTGAAGCACCGGTTTCCAAGTTGTAACCGCGCATATAATAATAATGCACAGCTGCGATAAATGTGATGATTCCTGAAACGAGAACGGATGTTCTCCAACGAGTGGGCGTGGTATTTAACTCCAAAAAGAAAAATACCGAAGCAGCCATCATTGCCATCGTACCGATAAAAAATGTGAAGGCCACATAATTACCGGGAGCAATCGTAGCTAATTCATGTCCCATACCATACCTCTTGACAATTTGTATAAAAATCCTCCCAAATGAGGAGCGATATATCAACAGTATGAATGGATACCTGGTGGTGAGCCGTGGTGAGGCGGTATCTAAAGGGCGAAATCGAATTTCTCGTAACTTACTGAGAAATAATGATTTTCACAAAGGTATTCAACTCGAATATTTCATACATTGTTCCCGACAAGATTGTTAATTTACATATGGCGATTTTAATCTATCAACACCATAATCTCAAAATGAAAGAATTCATAAAAACCACTCATGTCATACTAGTATTGAGTATCCTCTTTGTTCATGCATCACTATTGGCCCGTACACTCGATGTCGGCATCGGAAAAACCTATGCCAATCCTCGTTTGGCATGTTTGGATGCAAAGCCGGGTGATACGGTGCTGATTCATCCTGGTGAATATCAGGGTGCATTTTTTATAGAGAATATTTCAGGAACTGCGAATGCATCAATCGTGATCCGTGGCATTGATCGTGATTCAGTGATATTCAGAGGTGGATCCGAATCCATGCATTTCTCTGATTGCTCATATATGGTCATCGAGAATTTTACGGTGAATGGTCAGACAAGCAATGGAATGAATTGTGATGATGCGGGAACATATGATACACCTACGCATCATATGGTATTCCGAAATCTGACATTTTCCGGTATGGGAGCAAGTGGAAACAATGATCAATTGAAATTATCGGGTCTTGATGATTTTGTGATTGAGAATTGCATCTTTGAAAATGGTTCACCCGGTGGAAGTGGAGCGGACATGGTGGGATGTCATAAAGGAATATTTAGAAATAATATCTTCAGAAAATCCGGTTCGAATTGTATTCAAGCTAAAGGTGGGACGCGCTATATCCGCATTGAACAGAATTCATTCATAGATGGAGGACAGCGCGCTTTGAATTTGGGTGGATCTACAGGACTTGAATATTTCAGACCACTCAATGCAACTCATGAAGCAGCCGATTTACTGGTCACGGGAAATGTGTTTGTTCGCTCAGTGACTCCAATGGCTTATGTGGGTTCCGTGCGCGTTTCAGTTACGAATAATACCATCATCGATCCCGAGAGATGGGTATTCCGCATTCTGCAAGAAACCGTTGACCCCAATCGCTTTGAGCCATGTGGAAATAATATCTTTCAGAATAATTTGGTGGTATTTCGTTCCACGATTTCCCGTCATGTGAATATTGGCGGTAATACAGCTCCACAAACATTTCTGTTAAGAAATAATTTGTGGTTTAATGTTGATAATCCAAGTGCATCAAAACCACAGGAGACACAATTGACAGAATCAAATTCACTCTATGGAATTGATCCGGAATTGGAATCCTATCAAAATGGCGATTATCGATTGAAGAGTACAAGTCCGGCAATCGGGAAAGGATTCTCCACGGGTGAATCAATCAAAGATCATGCAGGAAAACCATTCGCCAATCCTCCTTCCATAGGAGCTTATGAAGCGCAAAGCATTTCAGGAATCGATGAATTACTCACTCAAAAGAACATAGAATATACTCGAACAAGTGATGGAATCTTGTTGAGTATTCCACAAGTACAACTCCCAATGCAATTCGATGTTTTCGATATTCGCGGTGCTCATGTCAAAACGATTTCAGCTTCAGAATCTCGCACATTCATTTCATTGGGAAGATATGAGTTTGTGATGGGAAGATGAGAGAAAGAAAAATAATGCAAGCGATATCAGACAATCTACATTGATCAGAATTCTGCATGATGGACTTGGTGCTCACTTGCGTTTGAACATAGAGCCATAAAATGAGTGCATCTCAAGCACATGGGGAAAGCTGAGACAGGAGAGAATTACAAAGAAAAGAGGGGCAAAACCCGTTAGTGTATAACCAGTATTGATGAAGAAAAGAAATAGAGTACCGA
>JBJTFZ010000258.1:0-2853 GCA_046093685.1 bacterium | reverse complement strand
GCCGGAGATGAGTATGAGCCTACCTTTTAATCCCATTGAATGATGCCTCGGATTGTTCAAGCTTCCACTTGTTCATATGCTTCCATGGGAGGACATGAACAAATTAATGTTCGATCACCGTGGGTATTATTTACTCGACCGATGCTCGGCCAGAATTTTCTATCACGAACAAATGGAAGTGGATATGCTGCCTGCAATCGTGAATATGGTTTGTCCCAAGAATCCTGCATGATCACATGTGCTGTGTGAGGTGCATTTTTCAAGAGATTATTGTCTTTTGGCATACTACCTTGTTCGATTTCTGCAATTTCTTTTCGAATCGCTATCATGGCATCACAGAATCTATCCAATTCCGCAAGCGGCTCACTCTCCGTTGGTTCAATCATCATTGTACCCGGAACAGGGAATGAAACGGTTGGGGCATGAAATCCATAATCCATCAAGCGCTTGGCGATATCTTCCACTTCAATGTTTGCACTTTGTTTGAATTGACGCATGTCGATGATCATTTCATGAGCAACATTACCTTTTGATCCAACATACAGCGTTGGATAATTGTCGGCCAATCGTGCTTTGATGTAATTTGCATTCAGGATTGCAATTTTGGTTGCCTGCGTTAAGCCTTTACCACCCATCATGGCAATATAGGCCCAAGAGATAAGCAGAATGGAAGCGCTGCCCCATGGTGCTGCTGAGACTGCAGTGATTGCATGATCTCCACCTGTTTTAATCAATGTATGTCCCGGTAGGAATGGAGCAAGATGAGCCCTCACTCCGATTGGGCCCATACCGGGTCCGCCACCACCATGTGGGATGCAGAATGTTTTATGTAGGTTCAAATGGCAAACATCTGCACCAATATTCTTTGGAGAAGTCAAACCAACTTGAGCATTCATATTTGCACCATCCATATAGACTTGTCCACCATATTCATGGACAATGTCACAAATTTCTTTGATGGCCTCTTCAAATACTCCATGTGTTGATGGATATGTTACCATCAATGCAGCTAGATGTTCTTTATGCGCGTTGGCTTTTTCTTTCAAATCGGTGAGATCAATATTGCCATTCTCATCGCATTTAACAACAATCACTTTCATGCCGGCCATCACAGCACTCGCCGGATTTGTTCCATGAGCAGATGATGGAATGAGAGCGATATTGCGATGATGATCCCCACGACTTTTATGATAAGCGCGTATTACCATCAGGCCTGCATATTCACCTTGTGCTCCGGCATTAGGTTGCAATGACATTGCATCGAATCCGGTGATTTCACAAAGCCATTGCTCAAGTGTAGAAAATATTTCTGCATATCCTTTTGCTTGATCTATAGGTGCAAATGGGTGCATGTCGCCAAATTCTGCCCATGTCACAGGAATCATCTCGGTTGTGGCATTGAGTTTCATCGTGCATGACCCCAGAGGTATCATTGAATGCACCATGGAAAGATCTTTGTTTTCCAGAGATTTCATGTATCTGAGCAAATCATGCTCAGAGTGATATTTATTGAACACAGGATGTGTGAGATATGATGATGTTCTCTTGAGTGATTGAGGAATTGCATCCAAATCGCCTGATGACCATGCATCTATCGAAGGTGAAGTGCATTGCTTTGCTTTCGCTGCGATGTCAACTAATTGTTGAATGTCTTGTATGGTTGTTGTTTCATCGCAAGAAATACCTATTCCGGATTGTTTGATATTGACATTTACATCTGAACATGCACTCATGAATCGCTTGAGTTCATCTTCATTCATGGATACTGTCAGCGTATCGAAAAATCTTTCAGATTGCAATGCATAGCCCATAGACTGTAGTGCATGTGCCAACAGAGCAGTCATAGCATGAACGCGATGCGCAATAGCCTTCAGACCTTCCGGCCCATGGTACACAGCGTACATTGCGGAGATATTTGCAAGCAATGCTTGAGCTGTGCAAATATTGCTCGTTGCTTTGTCTCGCTTGATATGCTGTTCGCGAGTTTGCAAAGCCATGCGTAATGCAACACTACCTTGAGCATCAATCGAGACACCGATGATGCGGCCCGGGATTTGTCGTTTATATTCTTCCTTGGTTGCAAAGAAAGCTGCATGTGGTCCTCCATATCCCATTGGGACTCCAAATCGCTGCGCAGAACCAAACACAATGTCTGCCCCGCATTCACCGGGAGGAACCAGCAATGTAAGTGATAGCAAATCGGTTGCGCATGCTACAAGAGCTCCATGTTCATGAGCTTTGGCGCATATCTGGGTTATGTCATTGATTGATCCATCTGCTGCAGGATATTGGAGGACAACCCCGAATACTGATCCATCTATTGGAATCTCATTGATGTCTCCAATAACGATATTTATACCAAGTGGCTCTGATCGTGTTTGAAGAAGCTCTATGGTTTGGGGGAAGCAATTATGTGATATGAATAATGTATTCGCACTGGACTCAATTGCTTTTTTTGTTTTTGCCGCATGCATCAAATGCATTGATTCAGCAGCTGCCGTGGCTTCATCAAGAAGAGAAGCATTGGCGATTTCCATTCCTGTGAGGTCTATGACCATAGTCTGGAAATTGAGAAGTGATTCCAATCTACCTTGAGCTATCTCAGCTTGATATGGGGTGTACTGTGTATACCAACCTGGATTTTCCAAGATGTTGCGAAGTATCACAGTAGGTGTGACTGTCCCATAATATCCCACACCGATATATGAACGTTTACGTGTATTGGAAGATGCAATTTCTTTCAATCTGGATAATACCTGCTGCTCCGTCATTGGTGCAGGCAGATTGAGCTCGCTAGCCAAACGTATGGAACCGGGAATGGTATTATCAATCAGTTCATCAATGCTCTTTGCA
>JBJTFZ010000257.1:0-6609 GCA_046093685.1 bacterium | reverse complement strand
ATGATGCGGTACAAGAAAATGATCGGTCGTTCACGATTCATTGCACATGATCAAATTCGAGCCATCCACATGGCGGGGATGTCATAAAAAAACTTTGTGAACGATGCATGTATTTTGAGCTTGGCAATATAGGGTATTTTGAGCTAAACACCAAGTAAATCAGGCATTTTGCCCAATGAGTTCAATGGCCTGATGGGCCATGTCCGTGGTATTTCCTTTGAGAATATGAAGTCCTGGCACCCTTTTGGACCATGTCAATTGTCTTTTTGCATAATTTCTTGTCGCTTGCTTCATTTGCTCTATGGCAGTTTTTTCATCAATTTCCCCATGTAAAAAAGCAATGGCTTGTGCATATCCAACGGTATCCAGCGATTGCGATTGTTCATTAATACCTCGAGCAAGCATCAATGAGGTTTCTCGAACGGTACCTTCCCAAATGTCCTCGCAACGATCATTGATTCTGGCATAGAGCTCCGATCGATCTTGCTCAATCATCACATATAGTGTTTCGAATGTAGGAATCAACATCATCTTGGATTTCTCTTCTGAAAACAAAGCGCCAGTGGCTTTGTGGAATTCCAAAGCTCGCATGATTCTTCGGGGATTTTTGTCGGGGTAGTCGATGCAGGATTGCGGGTCAACGGACTTAAGAATCTCAAACAGATCATCTTTCCCCACTTCTTCATAAAGACTTTGAACCTCTGCCCTTGCTTTTTGCAGAGTTTCTTCAAGATCTGCGGGCATATCGAAGAAACCTTCGCACAAAGCTTGAACATAGAGGCCTGACCCTCCCACAATTATGGGCAAAATGCCCTGTTCGAGCATATTTGAGATGATTGGATGCGCTGTTTTTGCGAACATACCGGCATTGAAGCTTTCATCAGGCTCACAGATGTCAATGCAATGATGTGGGATCATTGCCATTTCTTGTGCCGTTGGTTTTGCAGTCCCTATGTCAAGCCCTTTGAAAATTTGCCTGGAGTCCGCACTTATGATTTCAGCTTTCAAACCGGACATGGTGGCAATTGCAAGAGAAAGAGCGGTTTTTCCGGACGCCGTGGGTCCGGTTATGGCTAAAACGGTATTCGGTGTGATTTGCATCGTTCAGGATCTGAATGAATCCACTGTTTGTTCGAGTCCATCACGAAGGTCCATCTTCGGAGACCACCCAAAACCGGCATATATGCGGTCGAATGACAATACACTTCTCAACTGCTCACCTTGCTTTGCCGGTGCATGTTGTTCCTCGCATGAGGACTTGGTGAGTTCACGAAGATGCCTGAATAATGTATTGACATCTGTTTCGATTCCCGTTCCGATATTATATGCGCCAATCATTTGGGGTTGTAGTGCAAGAACATTCGCTTGCACCACATCTCCCACATAGACATAATCTCTTGTTTGCAGACCATCACCATTGATGATCGGTTGCTCACCACGAAGCAATTTCTGAGTGAAAATGGCTATAACGCCTGCCTCGCCATGAGGATTCTGCCTTGGACCATACACATTTGCATATCGAAATGCCACAAAAGGCAATCCGTGAACATGTGCATAATAATACAGGTATTGCTCATTTGACAATTTTGCGACACCATACGGAGAAATGGGCTTTGTGGCATGATGTTCATCCGCCGGAAAATATTCCTGATCCCCATATACTGTCCCGCCACTGGAGGCGAAAATGATTTTTTTTACGCCACTTTTCAATGCTGATTCATATACATTCAATCCACCAAGAATATTGGTTCTTGCATCATAACCCGGATCCTGCACAGATACCCGCACATCCATCTGGGCAGCATGATGATTCACGATGTCAAATTTCTCATCCATGAAAAGCCCCGGCAATGCCGAATCATTTAGATCCATTTCGATGAAAGTGGCTTTGGCAGGGATGTTTTCACGCTTTCCGGTTGATAAATTATCGATGATGAACACATCATGCCCCATATTCAAATAAGCATCAGCAATATGCGATGCGATGAATCCGGCACCACCTGTTATGGCAATCTTCATAAAACACCTCTGGGAGTATATGCACAAATATACCGAAGTTCAACCTTGAGGCAGAGTCATGATTTCTCGACATGTGGAAATACTCAACACATTGCTGCGTCTGACATGCCCGAAAAATGAAGAAAATAGGCTAATTTTGGCACTTGATGAATGTCGCATGATATTCAGGATCATTCATAGTATCGGGACTCTCAACCCATGATTTCAGTTCTCAAGAAAATATTCGGTGGCACCAAGCACGATAAAGATGTTCAATCACTGAAACCTCTCGTCTTGCAAATCAATGAGGAGTATTCTCGCCTCTCAGCATTGAGTGATGAACAACTTCGCTCCAAAACACATGAATTCAAAGCATTGATTCAATCTCGCACTGCACCTCTTCAAGAGGAAATCGCAAGTTTGCGTGAGCAATTGGCAAATACCGACATGAATCATGATGAAAGCCTTTCGATTCATGACAGAATCAAAGAGATTGGTTCCGAAGAGTATTCCATCATTCAAGATACATTGGATGAAATTCTTCCTGAAGCATTTGCAGTCGTCAAAGAAACTTGCAGAAGACTCACCGAAAGACAACACTCTTATGATGTTGTTGGACAGCATCATGTTTGGGCAATGATCCCTTATGATGTTCAGCTGATTGGCGGTATCGTGATTCACCAAGGAAAAATTTCGGAGATGGCAACTGGCGAAGGAAAGACGCTCGTTGCGGTTTCCCCGATGTATCTCAATGCATTGTCCGGGAAAGGCGTTCACCTCGTTACCGTGAATGACTATCTCGCAAAACGAGATAGTGAATGGATGAAACCGGTATTTGACTTTCTCGACATCAGCATAGGGTGCATTCAATCAAATATGCAACCGCATCAAAGGCATGCGGAATATTCTGCTGACATCACCTATGGTACGAATAATGAATTCGGTTTTGATTATCTGCGTGACAATATGGTCAATGAAGCCGAAGACATGGTGCAAAGACCACATTTCTTCGCTATCGTTGATGAGGTTGACTCTGTTCTGATCGATGAAGCAAGAACCCCGTTGATTATCTCCGGACCTGTGAGTCATTCAAATGATCAACAGTATGACCAACTCAATCCACGAGTGAGAAGATTGGTCGATGCTCAAAACAGATTGATCAACACCATCGTGAACGATGCGGAAAAATTGCTTCAACAGGGCAATAAGGAAAGTCGTTCTCAGGCAGGCATCAATTTACTCAGAGCATATCGCGGCATGCCTAAGCAAAAGAAGTTGACCAAACTTCTCCAAGAACCTGAGTTCCAAAAACTCATGCGCGACACAGAACTTGAATATCTCAGGGAACAAGGCACGAAAATGTCCATCATCGATGAAGAAATTTTCTACACCATCGATGAAAAAAATCATCAAATAGACATCACCGAAAAAGGTCGTGAACTTCTCACCAAAGTAGGTGAAGATCCTGAAATGTTCGTGATCCCCGATATCACCGGCGAACTGAGCATGGTTGAAGGAACCGCAGGACTCACACCTGATGAAAAACAAGCAAAGAAAGATGAATTGATCAGACGGTATTCCATGCGAAGTGATATCATTCACACCGTTCATCAATTGCTTCGTGCTTATTCATTGTACGACCGCGATGTTGAATATGTGGTTGATGGTGGCAAAATCAAAATTGTCGATGAATTTACCGGCCGTATCCTTGATGGACGCCGTTATTCAGATGGACTTCATCAGGCAATCGAAGCAAAAGAAGGTGTGACGGTTGAAGCAGACACGCAGACATATGCAACCATCACTTTGCAAAATTATTTCCGTCTCTACAGAAAACTTGCGGGTATGACAGGAACGGCAGAGACCGAGGCCGGTGAATTCGACAAAATATACAGTCTCGATGTGGTTGTGATTCCCACAAATCGTGAAGTCGTTCGAAAGGATTTGGATGACTTGATTTTCCGTACGAAGAAAGAAAAATTCAATGCTGTCATTGATGAAATTCAGAAACTCGTAAAAGATGGAAGAGCGGTGCTTGTCGGCACAACCAGCGTTGAAGTATCTGAATTGCTTTCAAAGATGCTCAAAAGACTCAATGTGGATCATCGGGTATTGAATGCAAAGCAACATCAACATGAAGCAGAGATTGTTGCCGAAGCCGGTAAAAAAGGAAAGGTGACTATTGCGACAAACATGGCCGGTCGCGGAACTGACATCAAGCTTGATGCGGATGTAAAAGCAAATGGCGGTTTGGCCATCATCGGTACTGAAAGGCACGATGCTCGCCGTATCGACAGACAGCTGAGAGGTCGTGCAGGTCGACAAGGAGATCCTGGTTCTTCGCAATTCTTTTTGTCTCTTGAAGACAATCTCATGCGCCTCTTCGGTGGCGAACGCATTGCATCCGTCATGCAGACATTCAAAGTTCCCGAAGGTGAACCGATTCAAGCTGGCATGGTCACAAAATCAGTTGAAAAAGCGCAAAAGAAAGTTGAGGAAAACAACTTTGCCATTCGCAAGCGCTTGATTGAATATGACAATGTGATGAATCAACAAAGAGAAGCCATTTATTCAATGCGTCGACTTGTCATTCAAGGCGAAAGAATGAAAGGCGAAATCATTGAATTCATGGAGCAATTGGCCGGATATTGGTATGATCAATATCATGAAGAACAAAATGTGGAAGGATTGAAGGATCAGGTCCGCACACATATGCTCTGCGAGGTGGATATTTCCGAACAAGATTTCCGAACGATGAAAGCCGATGAATGCATCACTAAAATCATTAGTGTTGCCAAAGAATTTCTTGAAAGAAAAGAACAACAATTTGGTACAGAATTCATGGTTGGGCTTGAGAGATTTGCTTTCCTTAGAGCCATAGATGACAAATGGCGCGAGCATCTCGGAGTCATGGATGAATTGAAGGAAGGGATTCATCTTCGTGCTTATGGACAAAAAGATCCTCTCCTTGAATATAAGGGAGAAGCACTGAATGCATTCCAGAATCTTTTTGTCGAAATACAAAAGGAAACTATCACAGCGGTCTTTAGATTTTATCCTCAGGCCGTTCATGCACCAAATGCACAACCCATTCGCCCTCAGGAAGGATCACTTGACCATAAAAGCGTCAATGTGATGAATTCTCCCTCACTCAGTTTTATGGGAGATTCA
This sequence comes from bacterium, assembly GCA_046093685.1. Classification (GTDB taxonomy): domain Bacteria; phylum Bacteroidota; class Ignavibacteria; order Kapaibacteriales; family UBA961; genus UBA961. The sequence continues at coordinate 1,440 of JBJTFZ010000257.1, read as the reverse complement.
GGAAGAAGAACATCAACAACCGCAGGTATGCGGGCAATCAAACCGGAAATTGATGAATATGGTCATGAAGCACAAGATCATGAACAGGGTTCATCACCGGGCAATACAGTACGCAATACAGAACCGCGAATAGGTCGAAATGATCCTTGTCCATGCGGTAGCGGAAAGAAATACAAGCAATGTCATGGTCAACATGCATGATGATGAAAGCCTCGATTGTATCGGGGCTTTTTTGTAAAAAAGCGGTAAGTTGATGCACACATTTTCCTCATAGATCATGGCAAATACCAAAGCAAAAAAAACCATGCGATTGTTTTCTTTGGACCTCGCACGACTCATGGCAATGCTCATGATGATGCAAGGCCATACCATTGATGCGCTTGTTCAACCGCAATTGATGGATTTGAATGTGTATCCGTGGAATATTTGGCAATTCATGCGTGGTTTGACAGCTCCAATCTTTTTGATTGTTTCCGGTACGGTGCATGTGTTCGCGATGAAAAGGAATGAACAAGGGGCAATGTCTGAAGAAACGCGTAAACGCAGAATGCGCTGGGCATGGGTGATATTACTTTGGGGATACATGCTCGTCTTTCCCGCAAATCGATTGATTGATCTGCCTTTTGTTCAGCCGGAATCTTGGTCATTTGTGTTTCAGGTAAATATCCTGCATTTGACGGCCCTCACACTCATGGCCATCGTTTGGCTCTCAACGCATACATATTCAATACGATCTTTGGGCATTCGTTCAGCCATCATTTCCATGAGCATTTTCATTCTTGCTCCAATAGTTCATTCGGTGCATTGGTTCAATATTCTCCCTGAATTTTTCGCAGGATTTTTAAGCTCGGAACGAGGATCTTTGTTCCCTCTTTTTCCAACCAGCGGCTTCATGTTTCTCGGGGTGGCATTCGGGTCATTTTTACATGAAATGAATGAAGAAAAAAGATCACTCTTCATGAAAAAACAGATTTTTCTCTACGGGGGATTATTGATTGGTCTGGGAATCGGAATCTATCAGGCAACCCATCATATTGCATCGATCATGGAATACTTGAATCCCGGTTCAATGATCATGCGCATAGGTGTTATCATCATGTTCCTCGGTGCATGTACATTTTTGAGTATTCCCCTCAAACGATTCGAACATCAATTGGTTTTTTTCAGCAGTAAATCACTGTACATCTATATCCTGCATTTGCTATTGCTCTATGGCACGCCTTGGTTCCCAAGTGTAGGAAGAATTTTTATGCATCAAGCTTCATTTGAGGTTGGGGTGGTTTCCGCATTGCTTGTGGTTACAATCACACCGGGACTGCTCGCATTGGAGCAATATCTAAGATTGAATCTCAAGCATGCACATGCTACCATCCGATTCACACTTCTTGCCATGCTAGCATATGCATTGATCATATAAAAAAGCCCGATGAATTCATCGGG
>JBJTFZ010000256.1:0-7315 GCA_046093685.1 bacterium | reverse complement strand
AGTAGATCCATGCCCGTGATTCCGATCCCGGCCATTGAGCAAACAAATGCAATGTCAGAAGGATTTTGTGCAGCCAATATCTGGGCTATGATTCCACCTTCACTGTGCCCCAATAAACCGATTCGATTTGCATCGATTCCTTCCTTATGTTTCATTGTGTTCATGCAAGCCTGAATGTCCTGTGCAAAATCAAGTGAAGTTGAAAGTGCAGGATTCCCTTCCGAACTCCCGACTCCTCTATCGTCCATTCTTAATACGGCAAAGCCATTTCGGGTCAATGCATCGGCAAGAACAAAAAATGGTTTATGATTGAAAATGGTTTCATCTCTATCTTGTGCACCTGAACCTGTTATGCAAATCACAAGTGGAAATGGACCTTTTCCATTTGGCTTAGTCAATGTTCCACCGAGTTTACCGGCAGGACCTTTCACCACAATTTCTTCGATTAAATATGGAAATGGTTCTTTGGGAGTTTGTGGTCTTTTGGGAGATTCAATGGTAATATCTTTTTTTCTCAGAGTCAATGGATAGATACCACCATTTTGTTTCCATGATCCCTCCAATGTGATGGAATCAATTTTCTTTCCTTCAAATCTTCCGTTTATTGGTTCAACCTTGAACTGTACGGATTCGGTCGTCTCTGATACGATGATCGGAATATCTTTGGCTCCCTGGAGTGGTACATCCATTGAACCTGTGATCACAAATTCGCCGGAGACTTTGAATATCAATTGAATCTTGGCGCCTACCTGTAATTCTCCAACCCAATTTCCTCGTACATCAAATTGCATCGTTTGCGCATTGATGACTGTCGTTAATCCGAAGAATATAAGTAGAATACGAATCATCGAACTATCCGCATGGTTTGGTGCATCTGCTTGTCATTGCTTTTCAATGTAATCACATATATTCCGGCAGGATATGATGACACATCATGCTGAAACACGAATTTGGGATCTCCTGAGTGAAATACATGTTCACTATGCATTGATGTTCCTAGCATGGAATGAATTTCAAGAGTTGCATTCCCTTCTGGTAACATGCATTGCAACATTACCATGTCTGTGGCCGGTTGAGGATGAATCATCACGCTTTCATTCCCAACATTCTCATCTATCGTGGTGATGTTTTTTCTCACGGGTGATGAAATCGAATTCAATACTCTTCCGAATACCGGGTCCGGATTATAATCAAGAATGAAAGCCACAAGATTGAGCTTTTGAATATTCAATGTTGAGGGAAGAATTGTCGTATAAGAACATGTATATGTTTTGCCTATTTGGGTGTCATATGCCATTGAATCCGGAGTGCCATTGATGTGTGAAGAATCAAGAATCATTCTTGCAACATTGCGGTGTGAGAATCCATTTATAGAAGATGGTGCATTTCCCCAGATTGGAATGGTTGTATCACCTGCCATGGCATTAGACTGATCATATCGTGAATCACCTTGCACCGAATCTTCAACAAGCATTGCATTGATTCGAAAATCACCGGATACCTCAGCTTCAAAAGTTGCATACAATGTGGATGAAAGGGTGCGTGTAGGATTATGGAAAACATGATACAGTCGAAGATCAACCGGAGTTGGATTCGAGCGCTCACTCCGTAATGCATCCACGATGGGTTTTCCATTAACAAAAGCGGAATTTCTTGGAACACTCACAATGGCATTTCGCGACAGATCTTTGAAATATGTTCTGTCAATCATCACATCACCCGCTTTTGCCTCATAAAGCAAAGCGATGGTATCAGATCTTTGCATGCTCATAGGGCCATCACCGATATGATATGCTATTGTATGAACATCCACGGCATTTTGAATTGATGAATCGATGGAAGTGATTGTTCTCGGACATTCCCCACATGAAGGTGAAGTGAAATGCTCCACAAGAATTTGTTTCTGCGGAGGATTCACCATATATGCTGTGAGAATTCTCGCAGTGTCATTGACCACATATTCATCGGGATTATTTCCATTTATGCTGTCACACCAAATGGTCAATTGATATCGTTTGGATAGTTTTGGACTCCACAAAGCTGTTGTGCAACTTGCTGTTTGACTTGGTGGGATGATGATGGAAAATGAAGTGTCCACAGGTTTTGCATTATCTTGGGCATATCTCAGCCTGAATGTTTTAACGGTGTCTGATCCATTATTCCGGATGATGACGGGAATGGGAATCCCCAACTTTGAGCCTGCTGTCAAATCTCCGAGTTGTACATCGCTCACGGACATATCATTGATAGGTATTGCATCTTTTGGACGAAAGACATGATATGCATTGTCTTCACTGGTGAAATCGGCTTCAAAGCCAATCCGTGGATTGAAAACTGTTGAACCAATTCTCTCACCCAGCATCACACCAACCGAATCATTTATTTGCAATCCTATTGATAGTCCGATATTTGTTGTATCCGGGCGTAATCCATTTTGGGATGTCTCATAACTGAAGGTCGATTGATCAACCACATAGACAAAGTTTGAAGATTCCTCCAACATTACAGACCAATTGCAAATGGATGCATATTGGGGCTTGGAATGCATGAAAGAAAATCCCGTGAATGAAATCCAGAATTGTCGATTGGGCGCAAAACCGAATACCCTTGTTCGTATCATTGGAATTCTTGCACTTGGATTCAATGTAATTGATGCTTGATTTTGTCGAGAAGAAAGTCCAAGCATATAAATGGCTGCATTGGGATAGTCCTTTTTAGGGAGAATCACGGAAGTATCAGCGGGTAAGACAACCGAGTTTGTATCGAATGTTATGATACCGGTATTTGAAACTTTGAGTGCTCCTCTTTGGATCTTGTTGAACCAAAAAGGAAATGGCATTGTGATTGGATTTGTCCACTTTGGGAGTGTATCGGCCGCATTGTAAATGATGGTCCACCCTTGCCCCGGCATTGGATTTTGAATATCATCATTGCGATGCAATCCATTTGGATTACCTGAACCTGCCGGATATGAAAGTGGTATATACTGAGCATTTATCAATGGCTGCACCATCAAAAATGCCGTCAACAAGAGGAGAATTCTATACATGAAAGTCTGCGATAAGTGAACACACATATGCAAACTTAGACAAGTACAAGCGAAGAGCCAAGAGTCTATGCGGTTAGGGTCTTGGCATTGAGTCGAAAGAGCTCAAGAATAATCTTGTCTCTGACCACTGCATACACTTGTCTTTCTGTTTCCTTATCAGGATATTTCCCCGCCGGATCTTCAAATGGAAGGTGAATGCGATTTTGTACTTTCCCCGAAAATGTAGGACATGATTCCTTGGCCCCATCACAAACGGTGATTACATAATCCCATCGTTCCTTTTTGTAAATGTCAACATTGATCGGAATATGATGCGATATATCAATTCCAATATCTCTCATCACTTCAATTGCCATTGGCTGTACGCGTTTGGTCGGAACGGTTCCTGCAGAATGTACATCCAATTCAGGATTGAGATATTGCAATATGCCGTGAGCCATCTGACTTCTTGCACTATTGCCCGTACAAAGTATGAGTACTTTCATGCTGAATACATCCTGTTTTTTAACATTTGCGCTACTCTAACCAAGAAGATCAATGCGGGAACTTCAATCAATGGGCCTATCACACCCACAAATGCCTGAGGTGAATGAATGCCGAACAATGCAATCGACACGGCAATCGCCAATTCAAAGTTATTTCCGGTGGCCGTGAATGAAATGGCCGCATTTTTGTCATAATCGATATTACTGGCTTTGCAGATGATGAAAGAAAGCACAAACATGATCACAAAATAGATGATCAAAGGAATGGCAATGATTCCTACTTCACCGGGAAGCGTGATGATGGACTCACCTTTGACGCTGAACATGATGATGATCGTAAACAATAAAGCATATAATGTCCACGGAGAAATCATTGGGAGATATGTCCGCGCATACCATTGCTCACCTTTGAGTTTCGGAAGAATCACATGAGAAGCATACCCCAATGCAAAAGGAATTCCCAAATAGATCAATACGCTATAGGCAATGTCTGAGAATGGTATATTGATCAATGTCGTGTGCATACCGAACCATGCAGGAACAATGCTGATGAAGAACCAAGCATAAGAACTATAGGTTAGCAATTGAAATATGCTATTAAATGCAACCAGCAATGCTCCATATTCTCTATTACCTCCTGCCAAATCATTCCATAAAATCACCATGGCGATGCATCTGGCCAATCCGATGAGAATCAAACCAATCATGTATTCAGGTTTATCGGACAAGAATACCATTGCCAATACGGACATCAATATCGGACCCATGATCCAATTCAATATGAGGGATATGGTAATGCTTCTTTTGTCTTTGAAGATATCCGGCAATGCCCGATACTTCACTTTTGCCAAAGGAGGATACATCATGATGATGAGACCGATAGCTATCGGAATATTTGTTGACCCTATGGACATGCCATCAATGAATTGTGATATTCCGGGAACAATGTTCCCTATGACAATTCCAAGAATCATTGCGGCAAAAATCCACAATGTGAGATAGCGATCAAGAAATGATAGTCTTTTTTTCATGCTGTAAAACTATTGTATTCTCTACAAAAAATGCCGATACGAGTGAAACCCATATCGGCATTGTTCTGTGTGTGTGCATTAGCGGATTACGCTAATGGTTTCTGTGCGAACACCTTGATCAGTTATGATCTGCATGAAATACATTCCCGATGCGAGATCCTGTGTATCAATGATGAATTCATAGATACCTGGTTCTTGGCTTTGACCACCGATGAAATCAGTGCTCAATGTGCCTGACGCATTGTAGAGGCGAATGCTTACAAGCGATGTTTGCGATACTTCATAACGAACTCTCACTCTGTCTGTAGCAGGATTCGGGGTGACTTCAATAGCCATTCCACCTTTTACTGCACCTTCGTCAATGCTGCTTGGATTTTGCGCTTTATAATCCGTATTGATTGGATCATAATTAGCCCATGGAAGGTCCCATCTTTGCAAGCCCATTGCTCCACGATATGTCACTTTTTCAAAGTATGCATCATCGATGGCAACAATGCCACTGCGTGTGAATGATGCAGTACCAAGAATAGGTGACCCGGTTTTTGGAGCAGGATTGAAAGTGACATCTTCAGCAAATGCATTTTCAAGCATTGCATTGTTTGGTGTTGAACGATCCAGAACATTTCCAAAATCAGGTTTTGCAATCCATGTTGCATCAATACCTGCGGGAGGTGTCCCACCTGCAAGATTGAGTCCTGTTCCTTTCACGCCATACCAACTATTGTTTCTGATTTGCAATGAATCGGCAAGAGCAGCATTCATTGTTGGAACTTGTGCAATTTCAATACCGCGTGGCCAGCCCACGAATACGGAATTGAAAATTGATTGACGGGAATTTCTTCTGATTTGAGCAGCTGCACCAAAGCGTGAGTTTGGTGAATTTGATGTATCGGCCAATGGACCAATCGCTGTGATATTGGAGAAGATGGATGATGACAAAGGTGCATTATATGTTGCGGTTGCATCATTGTCTGCTTCGAATGCCTGTGATGTTGATTGATCGGCTCTATTCTTGAATCGTTGTGCAATACCGAATTGAACACGACCACTGAATCCATTGTCGGTGTCAAAATCATCATCCAATGTACCGGTGGCAATCAAATATTTTCCATCGACAGAACCACCGAACCATTCGAATGCATCATCATTTGAATAGCTCACCTGAATACGCTCGAATTTTGTACCGCGTCCCACACCACCTAAGGTGATGCCATTCAATTCTTGATTTGGTTGAAGCGCGATTCCACCAAATTCAACACGAACATACTGCAATGAGCCACTATTGTCATTGTCATCAGTTCCACCATAATACCATTTGGTTTTGTCATTCGCATTTGCAACGCCACCCTCTTGCGCGGCTTCACCGCCTGGATTATTGATGCGGGCTTTTCCGAAGAGGAAGAGACCACCCCAATCACCTGCTCTTCTTTGACCCGGAGGTGCCGATGATGTCATGACGATAGGTAATGTAGGAGTACCATTCGCGATGATTCTCGCACCACGATTGATGATGAGTGCGGAATTGGTACCTACAGAATCACCTAGGATGATTGTACCGGGTTCGATTGTCAATATTGCTGGTTCAACCACATGCACATAACCACGAAGACCATAAATCTTGGTATTGCTCAGTTTGAGATTAGTTGATATTGTTCCTGTTAATACTGAGTCAACTCTGGAAGCTGAAGGTCGATCAATCGTGAATGGATTTGTTGAGACAGCAGTCACTGTTGTGTCTGACAATAATACCATTCTCAAATAACCGCTTGTGGTTGGTATCGCGGGTGCTCTGAAACCACCTCGATATTGACCGCGTCGGAAGCTACCGGTTGTGCTGTCAATTACATTTGTTGCACCTGCCAAATCGGACCATGGACCGGTTGCAGATGTACCAAATTGGAATTTGTAGCGTGAACCGATTGGCGATGCTGTAGTATCCCATGTGATGTCATAAGACCAACCTGCTCTATATGTTTCGCCTGTTTTACCACCGGGAGAAAGAATTGTCAGTGGAGCTTTTGGCGATTGTGCTTTATAATTGGTATTGACAGGATCATAATTTGCCCATGGTAAATCCCAACGTTCAGTACCAAATGCGCCCTTGAATGAGACTTTCTCAAAATAGGGATCATCAATAGCTACTGGACCATTTTTTGCGAATGATGCACCAGCCAGCACAGGTGAATTTGTTTTCGGCAATGCATTAAAAGTACCGTCTTCAGCAAACGGATTCTCGAGCATTGCACCATTTGGATTGTCTTTGTCAAGTGAATTCGCATATTCTGTTTTGGCTATCCAATTGGCATCAAATCCTGCAGGTGCTGTTCCGCCTGCTGTATTCATCCAAGTATTTTTGAGGCCAAACCACATGCTATTTCGAATTTGCAATGTATCATTTAATGCCGCATTCATTGTTGGAACCTGAGCAATTTCCAAACCTCTAGGCCAACCCATGAAAATAGAATTAAATATTGACTGACGAGAATTTCTTCTGATTTGTACTGCTGCTCCGAATCTGGAATTTGGGGTTGCCGAAATATCTGACAATGGACCGATTGCAGTGACATTTGAGAAAATTGCGTTTGTATTTGGTGTATTATACGTTGCTGTAGCATCATTGTCAGATTCAAATGCCTGCGAAGTTGATTGATCCGCTCTCGCTTTGAATCGTTGTGAAACAGCGAACTGTACTTTACCGCTAAATCCATTATCGGTGTCAAAATCATCATCAAGTGAATTAACGACAATCA
>JBJTFZ010000255.1:0-2777 GCA_046093685.1 bacterium | reverse complement strand
ACCATATACCATGGTGAATGATCACAGGACTGAATTGAAAAAGACAGACATCCATTCCGTAATGGATGGAGACCTCGATGATTTTCTGAAGGCATATCTTCTGCTGGGAGAAGAATGATCACTTTCGTCTTGTGAACATATTCCCAAGCCATGTGCCAATGCTGATGATGATGGATCCCCAGAATGCGGGAATAAATCCTGCAATTTCAATGCCCTCAAGGATTTCACCTGCAAACCACAGAAGGACGGCATTGATGACCAGCATGAATAATCCGAATGATAGCATTACCATCGGAAGGCTGATCAATGTCAAGTTTGGTTTCACGAATGTGTTCAGAAAACCAATAATCAAAGATGCTATGATCGCTGAAGTGAAGTTCTTCACCCAAATGCCATCAATCAAAAATTGAGTAAGATACACGGCTATTGCCGTGATGCCCCAACGAATGATGAGTGAAATCATGTCTTGCTCCCAATAAAATACTGAAGGTAAGCGAAAGAAGATATCGCATTGCTTAAGTTACGAGAATTATCATAGTTTTGAATCTTATTCGTTCTATCACCACTATTTGTTTCATTACATTTTGACATAGCCATATGCCTTATGATCCATTAATCGTACAGCCCATGCGAGAAGAATTGACTTCCGCAGGATTCACCGAACTACGCAGTCCTGAAGATGTGGACCAAGCAGTAAAGTCAACCGGGATTTCCTTGATTGTCGTAAATTCTGTTTGCGGTTGTGCCGCCGGCGGTGCAAGACCGGGTGTGAAAATGTCCTTGGAAAATGTAAAAAAACCCGACCATTTGTTCACGGTTTTCGCAGGTCAGGATCTTGAAGCAACCTCCAAGGCCAGAGAATATTTCAAAGGTCAACCACCTTCATCACCATCAATCGCATTGATGAAAGATGGAGAATTGATAGGTTTTATGCCAAGGCATGCAATTGAAGGATCCGCACCGGAAATGATTGCATCAGCATTGAAAAAAGCCTATGATGAAGTTTGTGGATAAACTCACGCATTAAAGATGAGAATGGCAATGTATCCATTACGGATGCATTGCCAAATCTTTTACAAAAGAGACCGGCTTATGCAACAGAATCAGGAACATACATCCCTTTTTGGCATGTCGACTAGTATTGGTTTGCCCATTGTTTTGGCGGCAATCACATGTATCGCTTTTCTGGTTCTGACAAATTTGGCATCCAGCCCTTTGATTTTATTTCTTATTGCCTTTTTTCTCCTCTATCCCTATGCCAAAAGATCATTTTTGGCAAAGAGACTTTTGCAATTGAATTGGGGTGTTTTCATTCTTTGGATGTTGATTGATCTCAATAGCGCCGTATTACCCTTTGCATTGTCATTCATTCTCGCATTTCTTTTGGACCCTATCATCAATGCATTGGAGCGTTTGAAATTCAAGCGTTGGTTTGCATCCATGATCATGTTGGGTATCATCGGTGGTATCCTTGCCACTGTCGCCGTATTCGTGTTTCCACCTGCTTATGCTCAATTGGACCAGGTAACGAAGGAAGTGTCGCGATTTGTTGTGCAGACCACGAAATACTTGGAAAGCAGACAATTCTATTCAATGTTGCAGTCATTCGGAATTCCGAAAGAGACCGTAAAAGAACTCGTACAAGATCAGTTTATGCCCAAGGCAGAGACCTTGTTTAGTTCTGTTATGGATGCATTGTTTGCCTTACTCACGAATATTTCACTCATTGCCGCTCAAATTCTCAACCTGATACTCATTCCAATCATAACCTTCTATTTCCTTAAAGATTTGCCTGCATTAAAATCGTTCTTGCGTGAAATTCTTGGAATCAAAAATCCTCAAGCCCTATCCATGCTGGAGAGAGTGAGTGATATTCTCAAAATATATGTCGGTTGGCAAGTCATAGCAGTAATTTGGATTGGTGGTGCAGCATCATTGTTGTTGAGTCTTCTTGGTGTTCCGTATGCAATCGTGCTTGGCGTGATGTTTGGCCTTCTCAATCCCATTCATTTTTTTGGATCCATTGCAAGTATGTTCATCGGCATCATTGTTGCAATATTTGTTGAACCACAGAATGCTTTGTCTCATGTGATATCCATCACGATTATCGTGAACGGACTCCATTTCCTGAATGCTTATATTATTGAACCGAGAGTATTGGGAAGTCGTGTGGGATTGCATCCTGTATTGCTTTTGGCATCCATTTTTGTGTTCGGACATTTTTTTGGCTTCATTGGTTTGCTGATTGCAGTTCCTACCACTGCGATACTCATGATGTTTTTCAGGGAGTGGGAACATGCACTGCATGCTTCAGTCAATTCCACTCAGGCGGTCAATGCATCAAAATCAGAGGATTGATGCTTGAGTCCCATGTATGATTGTGTTATCATTGGAGCCGGCATATCCGGAATGGTTTTAGCCAGGGTATTGCATGATGCAGGATTGAACATCTGCATTGTCGATGATTCTCAAAAAGGGTCCGCATCCCGTGTTGCCGCAGGTCTGGTGAATCCAATAACAGGAAAACGTTTCGGAATTTCATGGAGATATGAAGAATTCTTGCATTCTGCGAAACAATTGTATCATGGATATTCAAATATTGATTCCACCTCGAATTATTTGGAAGAATATCCCATGTTGAGATTTTTCTCCGATGAAAAGGAAGCCGGATTGTTTCATGCGAAATTTGCTGATGGTTTTGGTTCGGAATATGTGGGTGAACGCATCGCTCCTCATTCTAACTCGGTACATCCTACAATAAAAAATCATTTCGGAGG
>JBJTFZ010000254.1:0-6238 GCA_046093685.1 bacterium | reverse complement strand
GGATGGCTCATTCAACACCAATCCTTTATCCCTCATCCAAATAAGGGTATTTGCTGTGCCGAGGTCAATAGCCACATCGGTGGATAAAAAGACAAAACGCATTACGTTCTCACAAAACTGGTTAGGAAGTCCTGCCTGATTTTGGGCCTAGGGCGATTCAATTCAGGACTGCAAAAATAACAATCTATGGGTACAAAACCAATCTCGGAATCAATTTTCCGAAATGTTCACATTATTCTAAGTTTATGATTACAAATATCTTGCAAACATGACCTATTCTGCTTTCCGCAAAACCTCGCTCTCAATTGAGGTTTGGGCTTTTTGTTCAAAATGAGGCTCTTTTCCTGATTCTACCACCTCTTTGCCGATGATGCAATGATTGATGTCTTTGCGATCGGGAACCTCAAACATTATGGGGAGCATGATTTCTTCTACAATTGCCCTTAAGCCTCTTGCGCCCGTCTTACGAATCTTTGCTTTCTCTACGATTGCCAGTAGTGCATCCGGAGTAAATTCCAAACCGCACTCTTCCATTGAAAACAATTTTTGATACTGTTTGATGAGAGCATTCTTTGGTTTTGTCAATACTTCAAGCATTGCCTCATCGGAGAGTGGTTCAAGAGGAGCAATAACGGGTAATCTACCCACCAATTCGGGGATGAATCCAAACTTGATGAAATCTCCAGGTTCCACTCTTGAAAGCAATGCATGAGATTCTTCAACATTTTCTTTCAAGCTTGCGCTAAATCCAATGGTTTTGGCATTGATTCTTCGAGCAATGGTTTTTTCAATACCATCAAATGCACCACCGCAAATGAAAAGTATGTTTTTTGTATTGACATAGACCAATGATTGTTCGGGGTGTTTTCTTCCCCCGCGTGGAGGAACGCCTGCAACGGTACCCTCCAGCAATTTGAGTAATGCTTGTTGCACTCCTTCCCCGGAAACATCTCGAGTGATGCTTTGAGAATCTGAACGACGAGCGATTTTGTCAATTTCGTCGATATACACAATTCCGCGTTCAGCTCTTTCAACGTCATAATCGGCATTTTGAAGGAGATGAACGAGTATGGTTTCCACATCATCACCAACATAACCGGATTCTGTAATTGTTGTTGCATCGGCTACTGCAAATGGCACATCAAGAATGCGAGCAAGCGTTTTTGCTAGAAGTGTTTTTCCGGTTCCCGTTGGTCCGGCGAGAAGGATATTGCTTTTTTCAATTTCAACTTCATCTTGTGAAGGCAATGCATGGGAAGCTATTCGTTTATAGTGATTATAAACGGCAACGCTCAATATGCGTTTTGCTCTATCTTGTCCAATCACATAATCATCCAGCTTGGCCTTTATTTGTGATGGTTTCAATAAGGCGGTTTTTTGATTCTGATGTTTGTTGGATTTTGTAGATGGTGCAACTTGCTGATTCAAGACATCCATGGAAGTATGAATGCATCTATCGCAAATGTATACTTCATGTCCTGCAATGAGATTCTGTGCGTCTTCTGCCGAACGACCACAGAAAGAGCAGTGTATTGAATCTTTGCTATTTCTTCTTGAGCTCATTCTGTATTATTCATTTATCAAGAAAAAAAATGGCGGGACGAAGCGATCGACCCGCCATCATAGTATTCGAAGAGAATTATGATTTGCTTCCTTCATTCGGACGACGATCAAGAATTTTGTCGATGATGCCATAATCTGCTGCCTGCTTGGCGCTCATATAATTATCGCGATCTGCATCCTTGAGAATTGTTTTTGTGTCTTTGCCTGTATGCTTGCTAATGATTGCATACAGCATTTCACGAATGCGAAGCATTTCTTTTGTATAGATTTCGATGTCTGTTGCCTGACCCTGCGTACCACCCAATGGTTGATGCATCATGATTCGAGAATTTGGCAATGCGAATCTTTTGCCTGCGGTTCCTGCGCATAACAATACTTGCGCCATCGATGCTGCCATACCAACGCAAATGGTGCTAATGTCGGGTCTCACAAATTGCATCGTGTCATAAATCGCCATTCCGGCGGTTACACTTCCGCCTGGCGAATTGATGTAAATGTTGATGTCTTTTGTTGGATCTTCACTTTCCAAAAAAAGAAGCTGAGCCACTGTTAAACTTGCAACATGATCATCAATCGGTGTGCCGATAAAAATGATTCTATCTTTGAGTAGACGAGAGTAAATATCATATGCTCTTTCGCCTCTGCTTGTTTGTTCCACAACCATGGGAACGAGTTGATTCATCATAATGATGCTCCAGATGGTGATTATTCACCGGCAGATTTTGATTTTGTTGATTTCTTCTTTGGCTTTTCCTCTGCATCATCGGATTTCTTTGTCTTGGAGGAAGGCTTTGCTTCTTTTGACTTTTCCGTCTTTGGCTTTGCAGTTTTGCTCGTTGTCTTTGCCGGTTTTGCCTTTGACGAAGAAGTCTGCTCTACAGTGTCTTGCATTTGCTGAACCATGGCTTCCATGTCTTTTTCAGCAAAGTATTCTTCAGGATCAACCTCAGTGATATTTGCAATGGAAAGAATTTTTTCCATCACTTTTCCTGCGAGTATGGAACCGAGAAAACGATGATCTTTCATCAAATGTGATAGAATTTGATCATCACTCATGCCGGTTTGATTGCGATAATGCTGTAAATAAGGAAGTAAATCTTGTTCTTCAAGAGTAATCCCTTCTTTTTCGATGATTTTGTCGCGAATCAATTCCCAGCGAGCGGTTTGTTCCGCATAAGGCTTGAACATACCTTCCAAATCAGACAATTTCATATCCGCTGCAGAAGGGCCTTGTTGCTTTTTGAAATTCTCAAACATTCCATGCATCACCTCATGCACGATGGAATCTGGAACTTGAAAATCATGTCTTGAAGTCATGATGTCAACAACCTGAATTTCCATTTCTTTCTTGGCTTCATCTTCAAGCATTCGATTATTGTAGTCACGAACACTCTTCTCCAAGTCTTCAACGGTATTAAGCGTGCCTCGAGAATATTTCTTGACGAATTCTTCATCCAATTTCGCAGGAATGATTTTCTCTGCAGATAGAATGCTCACTTCGAAACGATCCGGATTTTCTTCGCCTTCTGTTTTGTCCATGTATGTAACTGTGTCGCCGACTTTTTTTCCAATCAAAGCATCTCTCAAAAAACCATCCAAATCTGGATGCTCAAGGAAGATTGTATTTTCCTGCGGCTCCAAACCTTCCAATGGCTCTCCGGTTTCATCATCCACTTTTGTGAAACGGATGGTCACATTATGTTTGGCATCTTCAATGCTTGTTGCCGGCTCACTCGTTGCAGCTTTTAACAAAATTTCATCGATGATTTTATTGACATCTTCATCACTTACTTTGCTGACGGGTTTTTTCAATTCCAAACCTTCATAGGGGGCTACTTCGAATTCAGGAATGATCCCAAAACGAATGACATATGTCATGGATCCGTCTTCACCAGGTTTGAGGTCTCGTAATTCAGGTTGTCCTACAATCTGCACATTATTGTTGCGGGTATAATTCCTAAACTCGATATCGGCAATGTCCATGATGCTTTCTTGCTCGATTTGTCTGCCAAATCGTTGCTTTATGATGGACAAAGGGACCTTACCCTTTCTGAATCCCTTGATTTCTATTGTGGGCTGTGCCTTGAGATATGCTCGCTCAAAATGAGGCGTGAAATCCTCTTTTGTCAATGTGAAACTGACTTCCCGCGTGCAATTATCAATTGATATGACGGTGGTTTCCAACGAAGTGACCTTGAATATTCGGAAAATCCCGGGTGTACCGGTGATGAACTTGTGCGGATGGGGAGGGTCGAACTCCCACGGGTTGCCCCACCAGATCCTAAGTCTGGCGCGTATGCCAATTTCGCCACATCCGCATGTCGTATAAAGAACAAGAGCGCAAAAATACAATGTTTTGAGCGCTTTATGAAATATTTGTTAACTTATGCGCTATCGTTCCCGATTCATCGCCGAGTAGCTTTTATGACATATTATTCTATAAATAGCCATAATGATTGATAATGCCAAAGATCAAGTGCTGATTTTGGGTGCCGGGGTTGCCGGAATTTCCGCCACTCTGCATTGCATTGACAAGGGGATGAAGCCATTGTTGATTGAATCCACCCAAAATATTGGTGGCAGGGCAAGGTCATTCATAGATAGAGTTTCCGGAGATGTCATAGACAATGGCCAACATGTGATGATGGGGTGTTATGCTTCATTCTTTGAGGTATTGCAGACTATCGGCACTATGCACAGACTGAAAAAGCAATCTGTGCTTACTATTCCATTTCATTTTCCGGATGGTACAAGGGATCTGCTTCATGCCAAAGGGATTGGAAATATCAATGGCCCATTGGGTATGGCGCTCGGGCTTTTACGACTGTCTTTTCTTTCTTCGAAAGACAAAAGAAGCGTGCTCCTCTTTGCATTGCGCCTGAAGCTTGGGCTGTGTAAGCCGGGTTCGATGACGGCTTTGGAGTTATTGCTTTCGGAATCTCAATCATCCGGAATCATCGACATGGTGTGGACCCCGGTAATTCTGGCCACCATGAACGGAAAACCCAATGAAGTTTCAGCCAAGATTTTTATTTCTGTGATGCAACTTGCGTTTTTTGGGTCAGGTGATTCCTCTTCACTCTATATCCCCCAATGCGGACTCTCCGAATTATTTGAACCTTTTCCGGAGTGGCTTGCCAATAATGGCGGAGCGATGCTGCAAAGTAATGGAGTTGAAAGTATTGTAATTGAAAATGGAGGAATAAAGGGAGTAACTCTTCATGACGGTTCTTTTATAGAATGCGGAAGAATCATCTCTGCAATTCCACCACATGCCTTATTGAAGATATTACCCGATTCAATTTCTTCTACGGAATTTTTTGCACCATTGAATGATATTCGATATTCTCCAATTGTGTCATTGTATTTGTGGTTCGACAAATCATTTCCAAATATTGATCTTGCGGCAATAATGGAGTCTTCCACGCAATGGGTATTTCGAAAAACGACATCCTTGTCCGATGGCCATTCGCTTCTTGCGCTTACTATCAGTGCCGGTGATGATGTGGTTGCAATGTCGACAGAAGAAATAGCATTAACCTGCTCCAATGAAATTCGAACATGTTTTCCTGAAATGTTTGATGCCCGATTGATGCACTGGAAGGTGATAAAGGAAAGAATGGCAACGGTGTTGATTGATCCCGATACGGAAATCAAAAGACCATATCAGCAGACGCCGATTAGAGGATTGTGCATTGCAGGAGATTGGACAAATACGGGTTTGCCTGCAACATTAGAGGGAGCTGCGCTTAGTGGGAAGATTGCAGCTTCTATGATTTAACCTCCATATGCTCCGAATGTTTTGATTCCTGCATTCCAAATCACTCTTGTGATCAACCATGTAAAAAAACACCAGAATAAGCATACACCTACATGAAAAGGTGCAAGTGCAATAGGTATGTGACCAACGGATAATGCAGCAGGAACATAGCCCAAATACTGAAAAGGAAGAAGGGAAGAAATATGTTGCAACCACTCGGGCATAACATCAAGGGGCACAAGAGATCCTGAAAGAAACCACATGCTGATATCAAAGATCACATGAAATGTCCAGGTTTCTTCGAACCAAAATGCGAGATAAGAAATCGACATCGAGATAAAGAATTTGATTGTCATTGCCATCATAACAAGCAATGCTGAGAATGCGCATCCTTCCAAAGAAATGTCGCCATTGGTGAAGAATGGTATAAAGGGAATGAGAATGCAGGTGGAAATAATGACGCCGACCCGATCAGATGCAGCGAGCGCTCCCGAGAAACCAAGATGAGAAATTGGTTTGATCAAATATTTGTTCAAATCGCCCTTCCGAATTTCTTCGGAAACATTTTTTTCTATGCGACCTGAGCGTATGATGACGCCGTACAATGCTGCGAATATGACATACAAAAACATTGAATCTGATGTGTACTCTCCAATGTTTTGATTTCCCCTGCCTGCAAAAACCGAATCCCATAGAAAATACTGAACGCCGATAAGCACAAGCAATGAAAGAAAACTATTGCTGAAATAATCCATTCGATATTCCAGCAATGAAGACAGTCCGCTACGAAAAGTTGCAAGATAGGTTCGCATCATAAAGCTTTTGTTCGCCCACCATCCACGAGCAAAGTTATTCCGGTGATATATGAAGCAAAGTCAGATGCAAGGAATACTGCTGCCGAAGCAATCTCATGGG
>JBJTFZ010000253.1:0-3935 GCA_046093685.1 bacterium | reverse complement strand
AAAGAAGGTAATTCCGCAAAGATGGTGAAAGTTGAAACAGGACTCAGCGATCGCGGCTTCATTGAAATCAGCAAAGGACTAAAACTTGGTCAAGAAATCATCAGCGGGAGTTTTCAAGCGGTAAATAAATTACTCATGGATGGCAGTGTGATACGAATTGACAATGGACTCTCAGCCAATAGTGGTGACAAATAATGAGTACTCCATTGATTCATATCGAGCATACCGCTCGCACATATGAAATGGGCGGCGAAACCGTGCATGCTCTACGCGATGTATCGCTTGATATTCATCCCAATGAATATGTTGCGCTTATGGGACCATCCGGCTCCGGCAAATCCACGCTCATGAATATCCTTGGATGTTTGGACACACCCAGTTCCGGTGTCTATACATTCAAAGGTTTGGATGTGAATGAAATGACCGATGATAATTTGGCGGAAATCCGCAATAAAGAAATCGGTTTTGTATTTCAAACATTCAATCTTCTGCCTCGCGCCACAGCACTCAAAAACATTGAACTTCCTCTCATTTATTCGGGTGTGTCTTCCGAAGACCGCAAAGAGAGAGCTATCAAAGCATTGGAAGATGTTGGTTTGGGTGACAGAATGCTGCATCGCCCTAATGAATTGTCCGGCGGGCAAAGACAAAGAGTTGCGGTTGCCAGAGCACTCGTCACAAAACCATCCATCATTTTAGCTGATGAACCAACTGGAAATCTCGACACAAAAACCGGTATTGAAATAATGAAATTATTTCAAGAGTTATGGTCTAAAGGCAATACTGTTATTCTTGTCACGCATGAGGAAGACATTGCTCGACATGCCCGCAGAATCATTCGTATTCGAGATGGCAAGGTGGAATCAGACACCATCAATCCTAACCCTGTCACCACATTTGAATTACCATGATACGCATTGGTGAAATACAGGAATCATTTCGCATTGCATTCGAAGGTTTGCAGGCAAATAAATTGCGTTCATTTCTTACGACACTTGGCGTTGTGATTGGTATCACATTCGTGATTCTCATGGGCTGGTTTTTGAATGGACTCGATGCCGCATTGGAATCAACCGTGAATCTTCTCGGCACCGATGTGATGTATATTGATAAATGGAGTTGGTCGGGCGGACAAAATTGGCGCAAGACCATGCAAAGAAAAAACATAACATATCAGCAGGCAATGGAATTTTGTAATTCTGTGAAAACTGCCGAAGTGAGTTTACCTGAAGCACATAAATGGGGTTCAACAATTAAAGAAAGAGATCGAACCATTACGGGAATTTCCGTGATTGGTGTACCCTATTCCTATTCGCAATTACCGGCCGGTACGATTTTATATGGAAGATTCTTCTCTCAATTCGAAGATGAATATAGCACGAATGTGACCGTACTCGGCTATGGTGTTGCAAAGGCGCTCTTCCCTGAAGGCGATGCCATTGGCAGAACAATCAAGATAGGTGGTCGCACATTTGAAATCATCGGTGTGATTATCAAACGCGGTACATTGATGATGGATTTTGTGGACAATCAAGTGATCATTCCAATCTCCACATTCTTTGGTGTTTATGGCATGACGGGACGCAGTATATCCGTTGCAGTCAAAGCCGGATCAGCAGAAAAACTCGATGAAGTTCGCGCCGAGTCAACCGGTTTGATGCGTTCCATACGAAATGTACCACCCGGTGAAGAAGAAGATTTTTCCATCAATGAAACAGAGACTTTCAAAGAACAAGTGGAAACATTGCGGTTGGCAACATGGGGTATCGGAATTGGTCTCACCTTGCTTTCTTTTATTGTTGGTATCATTGGCATAATGAATATCATGTTCGTGTCTGTAACGGAAAGAACAAAAGAAATCGGCATCCGAAAAAGTTTGGGAGCAAAGAGTTCTTCCATTCTCACACAATTCCTTGTAGAATCTGCTTCTCTTTGTTTGGTTGGCGCTCTCATTGCATTCACATTTTGTTCGATTGTGATCGCGATAGCAGTTCGCCTTGTACCCGAAGCTGATTTCCTTACGCCTTATGTTCCTCCGCAACTCATTTTGATTGCCGCAATCGTTTCAATCATCGTCGGCATTCTTGCAGGTATTGTTCCCGCAATGCGCGCTTCCGCGCTTGACCCAGTGGAAGCTCTTCGTTATGAATCTTAAAACAACATGAATATTCTTGAAAGCATTATACAAGCATTGCAATCCATAAGAGCCAATACGTTGAGAACGGTTCTGACATTGCTTAGCATATCCATCGGCATTTTTGCGATTATCGGCGCAGGAACTGCCGTGAATACATTGGAAGGGTCTTTCAATTCGCAATTGGTGGCTATGGGACAAAACACATTCATGATCAAGCGAACGCCGAGCATTCAAATGGGTAATTCTTGGCGCAAGTATAGGAATCGAAAAGACATCACCTATCAGCAAGCGAAGGAATTCAAGTACCAAATGGAAGGTATTTCTCTGGTATCACTTCACAATGAAACCGATGGATATACTGCAAAAAGAGGGAATTTCTCCACTGATCCAAAAGTGACATTGATTGGAGCCGATGAGAACTTTTTCATCGTGAAGAATTTTGTGATTGAAACCGGTCGAGCATTTGGTTTGACAGAAGTGACATCATCAATTCCTGTTGTCATTATTGGAAATGATTTAGTGGTGCAATTATTCAATGGAGAGAATCCACTCGGACAATACATCACATTAAAAAATCAGAAATTTCAAGTGATTGGAACATTGAAAACACAAGGTTCGATGTTTGGTCGCAGCTTAGATGCACAAGCAGTGATTCCACTCACCGTATTTTCTAGATATCACAGTGATGAGTGGACAAGTTCTGTTGAAATAACAACCAAGGCATATTCCAAAGAACAATTGGCTGAAGCAGTTGATGAATCAATCGGCGTGATGCGTTCATTGCGTAATCTCAAGCCATGGGAAGACAATACATTCGAAGTGGAAACGAATGAATCCGTGAGCAGTCAGTTCGCTTCATTCTCAAATTATCTTCAAGTGTTTGGTTTGGGGTCAGGATTGATTTCTCTTCTTGCTGCAGGCGTAGGCATCATGAATATCATGCTTGTATCTGTGAAAGAACGCACCAAGGAAATCGGCATACGAAAGGCTATTGGCGCAAAGAGAAATTGGATTTTGTTTCAATTCATCATTGAAGCAATCACATTATGTCAATTAGGTGGATTGATCGGTATCTTTTTCGGTGTACTAGCAGGTCAAGGACTCGGCGCGCTTATAAGTACAGAAGCCGCAATTCCGATCAATTGGGTGATATTCAGCATCGTGATTTGCACATTGATGGGACTTGCTTTCGGAAGTTATCCCGCATGGAAAGCTGCGAGTTTGGATCCAATCGAAGCCCTTCGTTATGAATAATACTCTTGGAGCAATCTCACGACTTCCCTATTTCCCTCAAGCATGTCATAGAGTTGTAGATTCTGAATCTGCTCATACTTCATGTCTTCCCACAAGGTTGATTCAATTGTTGGAAGTTCGCATCGTACGATATAGAATCGCACTGAAAATGACCCACCATCATCATAGATGATATCATTGCTATGAAAGAGTTCAAATGGAGGATGGAATTCGCATCCCAATTCTTCATGCAATTCTCTTTTGAGGGCTTCTTCAAAGATTTCATCCTCTTCTACCTTCCCACCCGGAAATTCCCATTTTAATGGATATGTACCGGATGCAGATCTTTGCGCGATGAATACCTGATTTTCGGCATTCATGAGTATTCCCACAACCACTTGTTTTTTCATTGCTTAGACTTCAAATCTTGAATCATCTCATCGAATACTTTCTTTTGAAGGATGCGGTCTTGCTCGGTGACATTGGCTCTGCCTTCGAGTCTGGTGATGACATGAATTCCGGAATGTGGAAGCGATACTTTTTTCATATCTGGAGTTTGCGTTTC
>JBJTFZ010000252.1:0-4366 GCA_046093685.1 bacterium | reverse complement strand
GATCATTCACCATAGTATATGGTTGGAATACATAAGACCTTATTTGACTTCCCCATTCGATTTTCTTTTTTGTACCTTCAATTGCAGCTTTTGCCGCTTCTTCCTCTTCTCTTCTTTTTTGATACAGTCTGGATTTCAACATGGTCATCGCCCTTTCGCGATTCTGATGTTGTGATCTCTCTTGCTGACAAGCCACAACTATTCCGGAAGGAATATGTCTCAAACGAACAGCTGTCTCAACCTTATTGACATTTTGCCCGCCTTTTCCCCCTGAACGAAATGTATCCATTTCTACATCAGCGGGATTGACTTCTATCTCAACATCATCTTCAATTTCCGGATAGACATAGACAGAAGCAAAGGATGTTTGCCTTTTCCCTTGAGCATTGAATGGAGATATCCTCACCAATCTATGAACTCCATTTTCTGCTTTGAGAAATCCATAAGCATTTTTCCCGATGATTTCCAATGTTGCAGACTTTACGCCTGCTTCATCTCCGGGTTGTTCATCTGCAAGCAAAACTTGATAGCCGTGAGCATCTGCCCAGCGTGTATACATCCTCATCAACATCTCACTCCAATCCTGTGCTTCTGTACCACCGGCACCTGCATTTATTGTGAGTATGGCATTTCTTCCATCATCAGGAGCTGAGAGGATCTTTCGTAATTCCAATGCATCAACGGCATTTTGTGCTGTATTCAATTCACCGTCTATGTCAGACTCCATGGTCGAATCCTCGGCCTCATCACCAAGTTCGATCAATGCTCCAACATCGTCAACGGCAGATTGAGCGGATTGCCAGATTGCAATCCATTCTTTTCTTTCTGCAATTTCCTGCATGACGCTTTGTGCTCGCGGACCATCATCCCAAAATCCCGGTTGTTCGCTCAATTGTTCCCGTTCAGCTATTTCTGCAAATTTGACATCGATGTCAAAGGAACCTCCGTAAGGCTTCGGTTCTTTCTTTCAGTTCTTTTACTTTTTTCTTTTGAGGTTCAAACATGGTTAAATCCTTATGCTGAAATATGTAATAATGGTTCTGCGATTGCGAGCAGATCACCGCTGGAGACAATGTCGGTCATCGCTTTGATTTCTTCATGAATAATTGAATCATTTTTAGTTGAAGGAATGTTATTCCGTACATGTGCATGCACCTGCGCAAGAATTTCACTTGTTTTTAGTGGTTGATGAAACTCTATGCCACGAATGCCGCAAAGTAATTCAACAGCAAGAATATGCTCCAAATGATCAAGTATTGTATGTACTTTTCTCGCAGAGATGCTGCCCATTGAATTGTGATCTTCTTGATTTGCGGAAGTTGGAATGGAATCAACACTCGCCGGATGACTAAGTACTTTATTCTCAGAAACCAATGCGGCAGCGGTATACTGGGCTATCATCATCCCGGATTGAACTCCACCATCATGCGCAAGAAATCTAGGAAGCCCATTGCTCAGAGCTCCATTCACCATTCGCTCTGTTCTACGCTCTGAGACATTTCCAAGTTCAGCGCATGCGATTGCAAGAAAGTCCAGAGCCAAAGCTATGGGTTGTCCATGAAAATTTCCACCTTCGAGATGCTCCTTTCCATCAGAAAATATAAGAGGATTATCATTTGCAGAATTGAGTTCGGTGGAGATCACTTGTTCCACATAAGCAATAGCGTCTCGGGATGCTCCATGTATTTGGGGCATGCAACGCAGAGAATATGCATCCTGAACGAGTCCGTCACCAACTTTGTGAGATGCTCGGATACCACTTCCTTGCAAGAGTTTTCTTAATCTTTTGGCAACAAGCAATTGTCCGGAAAATCCTCTCATCTGATGAATGCGTTCATCAAAAGCTGTGTCCGTACCTCGCAATGCATCAACACTTATGGCTCCTGCAATGTCTGCAATGTTTGCCAAGTTTTTTGCTCTGTGCACAGCAAATGCACCAAGAGCAGTCATCATCTGAGTTCCATTGATCAAAGCCAATCCTTCTTTGGCTTGTAATCTAACCGGTTGAATTCCATGGCGAAGCATGATTTCACCTGAAGGAGAACATGTTCCATCTTCATTCAGTAGAGTTCCCTTTCCGATGAGTGCCAATGCTATGTGAGACAAAGGTGCAAGATCTCCGCTGGACCCAACAGATCCCTGTGAAGGAACTGCAGGAATCAAGTCCTGGCGAATCATTTCTATCAATGTCTCAACGGTAGACAGACGAATCCCGGAGCAACCTTTTGCCAGAGCATTGATCCGAAGTATCATCATCCCTCGAACAATGTGACGGTCCAAATATTTGCCTATTCCGGCACTATGTGAGATGATGAGATTTTCTTGCAATATTTCAATATGCTCTTTTGGAATCATGACATTGGAAAATTCACCGAATCCTGTTGTGATTCCATAAATGATTTCACCGGACTCAACCCATTCATCAATGATGTCGCGACTCGCTTGCATTGCTTTGCAGGCTGAATCACTTATGACCACATTGCAATTCTTTTGCATTGCAAAACTGACAAAATCCGGGATTGTCAATGAATATCCGTCGAGGGTAAGTGCATTCATAAATTGTTCTTCAAGAATAAAAAAAGGGCAGACAAACGATATGTCTGCCCTTCAAATATGGGGCTATTGATTTATTGCAAGATTAGACGGAAATTCTTCTTCTACCCAATCTGCGGAATCCATCGGAGCCTTCAATGTCTTCACCGTCTTGCTGATCGGTAATCATCTCACTTCCGAAGATATTACCAACATCGCTGGTAACAATCATATCGTGATAGTGACGAAGACCTGTACCTGCAGGCACCAATTGACCAATGATGATATTTTCTTTCAATCCTGAAAGAGAATCAATCTTTGATGCAATTGAAGCATCTGCCAATACGCGTGTGGTTTCTTGGAATGATGCAGCAGACAACCAACTCTCAGTCGTAAGAGATGCTTGTGTGATACCAAGCAATAGTGGCTCTGAAGTAGCGGGTTGTGCATCTTCGCCAACTGCCTCTACCTTTTCCTTTTTCTTTAAATCAACATTGACTTCTTTAAAGCGTTTTTTAGGAACGAGCTGTCCAACCTTGAAGCGTGAATCGCCTTTGTCGGAAACAACAACTTGTGACTTCAGGATTTCATTTTCATCGAGGAATCTGAGACGATCAACATGGTCATTGAATAAGAATGTTGAATCACCTGAATCCACTATACGCACTTTTTGCAACATCTGACGAACAATCACCTCAATGTGTTTGTCATTGATCTTCACACCTTGCATGCGATACACTTCCTGAATCTCATTCACAAGATATTCTTGTACTGCACCAACGCCTTTGATGCGAAGAATGTCATGCGGATTAATCGAACCGTCTGTCAATCGATCTCCCGCACGGACAAGATCACCTTCCTGAATGAGTACATATTTACTTGAAGGTACAGTGTATTCCGTAGTTGTTTGACCATCGAGTGAAGTCACGACGATTCCACGCTGACCACGCTTTGCCTGCTTGAATGAAATTGTTCCATCAATGTCGGAAACAACCGCAGGATTTTGTGGTGCTCTTGCTTCAAACAATTCAGTAACACGAGGAAGACCTCCCGTGATGTCTCTCATTCGGCCAAGATCTCTAGGAATCTTTACGAGACGGGTACCTACACTTACGCGCTCATCATGATCCACGCTGATTTGCGCTCTGATTGGGATGATATATGTATGAAGGATATTTCCTTTATCATCAACTATCTCAATTGAAGGCATCTTTGAACGATCGCGTGATTCAATCACGACTTTTGTGATATGGCCTGTCTGCTCATCATTCTCTTCACGATATGTGACACTTGGGATAAGGTCACGATAACGAACTGTACCGGCCTTTTCGGTAATGATGGTTGAGTTGTATGGATCCCAGTCGAATATGACATCGTTTTTGTTGATCTTTTGTCCATCAACAACCTTCAGGATTGCTCCATATACGGCATCATAACGGGTCAACATGCGACCTGTTTCCGGTTCTGAGATATGTATCACACCACTTCGGCTGACAACAACAGAAACATCCATTCCGTTTTCGTCTTCATATGCAACAGTCTTAACATTTTCAAAAATGATTTGACCGTCAAATTTCGCATGAACTGTTGATTGAGAAGCAACAAGAGATGCTGTACCACCGGTGTGGAATGTACGAAGCGTCAACTGTGTACCCGGTTCACCGATTGATTGTGATGCAATGGTTCCAACTGCTTCACCAACATCTACCATCTGTCCGGTAGCCATGTTTCTGCCATAACATTTTGCGCAAACGCCACGACGGGATTCACATGTGAGAACAGAGCGTATCATGATTGCTTCGAGTGATGTTTCAGCAATCTTTTGAACATTCTC
>JBJTFZ010000251.1:0-4849 GCA_046093685.1 bacterium | reverse complement strand
ATGTATGTATCAACCGTAATTCTAACCGTACGAGAATAGAACCTACCTTCCGGTAAATTCAGTGGGAATAGGAAATCGTCGAATCCTCTTCCTTCAGTAACAATTTTATTTGCGGTGAAGAATCTGGAAATCTCCTGAGCTCTTCGTAAGGAAAGAGATCTATTATATTGAGCCGCTCCTGTTCTATCTGTATGACCGGTCAAAGTTAGAACTGAATTGTTGGAGATATTTTTCTTTACATCCTGGATAATAAAATTATTGGCCTCATCTACGGCAGAATAATTATACCCGAATGTTATGAGATTGTATTTTTCAACTTTACTTTTGTTTGAAATGATTTGTCTTACGGGAACAGATGTTTCACCAATCAATTTTTCATTGCCATCCGGATAAGTGGCAATGATTTTGAAATCTACTTTGTCAGCGTTTAACAAATCATCGGAGATATTGTCTGCAAATGTCCTCAAAGTGTCATCTATCGATGATTCTCCAGTTTTGATCACGACTGATTGATCACCTGCAACAGCTCGCAATTCCCATCGTTTAATTTGATCTTTGTTTAACCTGTCCGTACTGATTCGAATATCGTTTGGAATAACCTTATAACTCGTATCTATGAATTTTACAGGTAGAAAGATATCAGGATCATTAGATGATATTTCAACCCTTCTGTTTTCTTCTTCTCCATATCCGGTATTTATTCTAGAGGGTTGCTCCGGAAGATTTCTTGCTTCTGTTTCAATGCGTTTGGGGTCTATACCCCATATAGATACAAGATATTCCTTAACGGCATCTACCCTTTTTTGTGACAATTCAATATTATTGGCTTCCAAGCCATTGTTCGAATTTGTACCCACCAATGTAATATTGGCATTGGGTTTGGCATTGAGTCTTTTTCCAAGGATGTTTAACACATTATGATAAAGCGTGATTGCTGAGTCGGTTCGAATATTTTCAATTTCAAATGAATTCTTTTCTTGGGCATTAAGACGTTTGTATCGTTAGGGAATCGTTGCGGAGCTAGAGTCGAAGAAGACATAATTAATGATTGAAAACATATTCTTGGCAACTTTCTTTTCTATATTAATCACATTTTCCACAGGTCTCCCCAAAGTATCAAACAAAATCGCTTTGATTGGTGTCTGAATAAGCGAAGAAAGGTTCTGTTTCATTTCAACTTGATTTCTGCTTGGATTTGAAATTGCCACTATTGGAATGATGATTGGATCCTTTGTTTCAAGTGGTATGACGATGCGCTCTTCCATTGTATAAGAGAAGCAAAGCGAGACGCCAAACCGAATGGTATGTATATTCCATGTTTCTGAGCTGGTAAGTAAATCAGAGATGGGAAATTCATAAGCTATTTCCGGAATGAGTTGCGTGGTATTCTTTGAATTCAATGGTAATGAATATCTTGCATTCATAACAATCCCACCTTCAATCACTGACATTTCAGGAATTGTACCGGTATAATAATTTCTTGTTCTGCTACTATCAGGTAAATAGATGCTGTTCTGAGGACTCTCAAGTTTTTCCCATTGCTCATATTGCGAGGCTATTATACCTCCGAACCTTGCACCCAAACCAATACTTAACTCGTCTGTCATTCTGTAATTAGCAAGTAATGACAATCCCAGGGAGGTAATCGAAGTATTGAGATTATATCCAAATACTGCTGTGGTATAAGCCGGATTACTATTCGGATCATCAATCAATGTTTGTTCTGCTTCATAGAATGTACCCGGCATCCCCTTTATATCCAATCTTGATTGCAGTGAAATCGGGACTGTTTCATAATCATAATTGAAATCAAGACCTATTGAACCTAAAAATCCCTGACCGCCGGAAAGTATCGGACTACAAGATGGTATTCCCGGTAGAGTTGAAAAATCAACAAGATGTCTGTACAAAGAAGGAAAGATACTTGCTCCGGCCTTCCAGAGCACATGCTGCTTGACCACGGTTGTATCAGCTGCCGACAATGTGAATGTATGCAACATCAGCAGAAGGATGATGAACTTCTTCATTTTGCGATGATGCAGGGTGTTGTGAGAAGATCGCTTGGTGTTTTCATCATGATGAAATATGATCCCGAAGGTATGAGTTCGGTATCAATCAACAATTCATGATATCCCGGTTTGATATTCCCCTGATACAGAGTAGCGATATGTTTCCCATCAGGTGCATAGAGCAACATTTCCGTCGGGCCTTGCTCTACAACTCCCATTGCAATGGTCAAGGATCCTTTTGCGGGTAGTGGAAATGCAGAAAGTGCGAGACTCTGTTTCATGGTACCAATCGTTCTAGGTTTACCATCTGTGAAACAAAGATCTTCCAATTGGAATTGACCATCTTTTTTTATGATTGCGGCTTGTGGATATTCATTGATCAAAAATGAATTCCATGTTACCGCAGACATCGCTTCATTTCCCAATTTCACTTTGAATATTATTTTTTTGATAATTCCTGCAGTATCAGTACTTGTCCCTGAAAATTGAATTGTTCCAACATCATTTGTTCTGGTAAAAGAATCATGTCCGGAAACCGGTTCCAGAACTGTAGCATTATATGTGAATGAACCCGCGAATGACCAAATTGTTCCAAATGGCAAACGATTTGAAGATTCAATAACTATCGGCATTTCAACAGTTGCACCTGCTTTTCCGCTGAATACAGGCAATACCACAATGATGCCCACTTTGTTGTTTGGTAATGAAGAGCGCATCGTATACCAAAAACCACTTCTTACTTCCCCCGCTCTTTCAAAACTTCTGCCTATAGCGGTCTGGCTCAGCGTGCCATGTATGGTGGTTGAACCTGATGTGGCGGTTGTTCCACCTGAACCCCACACACCGCGCATGTATTTTTGTGCATGAGCATCAAAGCTCAACAGTATAATACAAGATACGAGTATGAGAAGTCTGATCATGGTTGAATGACGGTAATATCAACATTGACTGCTGCAGGATCCACGGGAGCATTTGTTGTATTCACAAATCGAATTGAAACTGTGTCGGCAGCAGTGACTCTTGCATATCCAATAATGATTCCCGTTTCCATTTCGGCTCTTGGTGATACCTGAACAGTACCTCCAACTTGCGCACCGGTTACTGTGACTGCGATGGATTCAGAACCTCCATATTCAAAAAGATTACCCGGATCAACATTGATATTTTGAGCTTTCACGATAGGAGTATTCCAAGACATAGTTCCACCGGTCGTTGAAACCAAAAATTGTCCATTCGTTGTGGGCGCAGAAGTAGGCAATGTATAGACCTGATCAGCAGTGACATTCCCTGCTTTCAATCCAACAAAATTACTACCGGTTCCGGAGGCTTCTTTCAATCTCAATTCACTTGTTGAAGAGCCTCCACCAACTGATAGATTGTTATTGACATCAAGTGTTCCGGCAATATTGGTATTTCCGTTTTTCAAAATTGAAAATGCCGTTGATCGAGCAGCAGAAGTTCCATTTCCAATTGCGAATAGTCTATCGGTTGAAACTGCCGAAGATGTTGTGCCACCTGTTTCGGTTGCATAATAACCGAAAACTGTTTCCCCGTATGATCCTGAAGTATTGCCAAGACCACCAACCAAAGAAAATTGACCGGATGCCGTATTTGACCTACCGCCCAATATTGTTGATTGATAGGCGGATGCGGAATTCAATGCTCCACCAATGATGACGGAAGTGTGTGCATTGTTGGAAATCTCATTGGCAAATCCTCCCAATATCACTGCTGTGTCTGCTTTTACAACTTGTTGCTGAGTATTCCGCAATAGTTGTAAATCAACAGAGTGGATTCCTCGTTTTGCTCCACCCGAGGGTTGATTATCAGGATAGTCAAGCATGAATGAGGCTTTACCTTTCGGCATGATGACAACATCAATATCACTCTCCTGCCCATAGGGAGTCATTAAATGAGCTTGAATGGAACTATTATTTCCAGGATTCAAATCATTGAATTCGAAATAATCATTTATGTTTCCTCCACCGTTCACCCATGACAAAACTCCACCAGTTGTCGAAGACAATACCTGCCCATTGGCTACAGGGGCTGCAGAGGGCAATGTATAGGTCACATCACTAGCCAATGAATTAGGAGCTCTGAATGCAACATAGTTGGTTCCATTTGGGAAATTCCCTTGTTGATTGTATTTCTCATAGAATCTCAGTGTACGAACAGAATCATCATTATTTGTGATCCAAAGATCCACATTATTGAATACACCGGTTCTTGGTGTAGATATACGCATTCTTCTGGTATAATAATTTCCCGGAGGGAAATTTGTGGGTACATATTCAACTTTGTTTCCATTGTACCCGAATGAATTCCCTGCTGTGGAGTCAAGATACAATTCAACTCCACCAAATATTGCGGTGCCTTCTCCAATTGAATAATTTCCGGCTCCACCGGAAACAGTGGTGTAATTACTTTTAGCCATATTGTCAAGTCCACCGGAAACGGTTGCCCAATTTGCACTGGTTAGGTTATAATTACCGCCACCAATTGTTGACCATACTCCGCCAACTGTATTATCTTCGCCTCCACCGATAAACCCAAATGAACCATTTACTTCATTGAGTCCACCTCCAACAATTGAACCATATGTAGCATTTACTGAATTCAATTGTCCTCCATTGACCACACCATAATTCCCGCTTGAAGTTATTCTATTTGATGAACCTCCGGAAATCACACTGTAGTTTCCTCTAGCCACTTGATTTGAGCTGGTTCTTGTTTGTTGCAAGTCAACAGACCTCAAACCACGCTTGTCACTAACTCCGGAAGTCGGAACTGATGCAAGTATTGAGCCATCGCCTTTTGGAGAAAGTACAAAATCAATA
>JBJTFZ010000250.1:0-5123 GCA_046093685.1 bacterium | reverse complement strand
GTTTCCGAGTAATTTAGCTTGCAACCCAAAGTATGAAATGAGACTCGCATATTATGTAGATTTGATGAAGAATCGTTTACAAAAATACTCAATTATGGAGTCCTTTCCATGAAGAAGGATATACTAAACCACCATTTCACGGTGAGATTTATTGTTGATTCCACAATGTCGGCAATATTGGATAATAACCAAATACATCCAGTGTGCTCAACAGTGACAATGGTGTACTATGCCGAACTTGCCGCAAGAAAAGCAATTGAACCTTTTTTTGAAGGCGATGATCAAGCTATTGGAGGTGGTATTTCCATTACACACAATGGAATGGCCATGGTGGGTGAAACTGTATCCATTACTGCCACGATTCAATCATTCGACGGAAAAGTTCTGATTTGTGATATCATGGCAAGAATTGATAAGACAGACGAGATTGTATGCCGAGGAACTCAAACACAAATTGTATTAGCTCAAACAAAGATTGATGCATTGATAGAGAAAGCAAAAGTTAGAAGTGGATCATAAAGAAAATGCTTCTCTTTCCAATTGTTCTCTGTGTTTTGGATGGGCAATATCAATTAAAGCCTTACATCGCTGCTTAATGTTTTTTCCATATACATCGGCAATTCCGTACTCTGTCACGATATAATGAGCATGTGCTCTGGTTGTCACAACTCCAGATCCGGGTTCTAATGTTGCAACTAATTTACTCTTGCCCGATGATGTTATTGATGGCAATGCAATGATTGGTTTGCCACCTTCAGACAATGTTGCACCTCTCATGAAATCCATTTGCCCCCCAACTCCTGAATAAATCCTTTTTCCAATCGAATCTGCGCAAATCTGACCTGTGAGATCAATCTCGATTGCGCTATTGATTGCGGTTACTTTAGGATTTCTTCGAATGACATTTGTATCATTGACATAGGCAATGTCCAGAAATACAACTGAAGGATTATTATCTACAAAATCATACAGTTTCTTACTTCCCATCACAAAACCTGTGACGATTTTACCGGGATGAACAATCTTTTTACTTCCATCAATCACACCTTTCTCCACGAGCGGAATCACGCCATCGGAAAACATTTCAGTATGGATTCCAAGATGCTTGTGAGAGTGCAAACATGCCAAAACTGCATCCGGTATGGCACCAATACCCATTTGCAAAGTTGCTCCGTCTTCAATGAGAGAAGCTACATGATTTCCAATTGATTGTTGAGTCTCATTAAGTATTGGTGAAATACATTCCGGTAAGGGCTCTTCATGAAAAACTGCGAAATCAATAAGATCTTTATGGATGAATCCATCTCCATGGGTATGTGGCATTTGAGGATTTATCTGGGCAATGATGATGGTAGCATTCTCAATTACGGCTTTTGTGACATCAACGGAAACACCCAAAGAGCAAAACCCATGCTTATCAGGAGGTGAGACTTGAATGAGTGCAACATCAACATGTAGAATCTTTTTTCTGAATAAATTCGGTACTTCACTCAAAAATACTGGCATATATTCGGCTCTTCCTTCCAAAACTGCCTGTCGGATATTTTCCCCAACAAAAAAGGCATTGACATTGAAATGGGATTCCATACCTTTCTCTACATATGGAGCTTTTCCTTCCGTATGTAACTGAACAATTTCCACATTTTCAAGTCTATTCGAATGTTGCATCAATGCACCGATCAAGCATTGTGGTGCTGCCGCCACACTGTGTATAAAGACTCTTTGTTGGGATTTAATATGAGAAAGTGCTTCAAATGCTGTTACCATTTCCATTTTTTGGGCTTCCAATGATCAGTAGTTGTGGTCAATTATGTAATTTTGAGCCAAATTTACAAATCAGATTAGATGTTCCAAGTGAACATTGGCATTGACCACGAGAGGTATTCCATGATAAAAGCCGTGATTTTTGATCTTGACAATACATTGGTTGATTTCATGGCCATGAAACAGCAGGCCATTGATGCCGCAATCAATGCCATGATAGATGCAGGTTTGGATTTGACCAGCGTCCAATTGCATGGTCATATCAAAACCATCTATGATGCTCAGGGGATAGAATATCAAAGAGTATTTGATGAATTATTGACACAACAACTTGGCTATCTCGATTATCGCATTCTCTCAGCCGGTATTATTGCTTATAGAAGAGCAAGAGAAGCAGCATTGAAGCCTTATCCGCATGTTACGGCCACATTGATGTCATTGGTAAAATCAAATATCAAATTAGGTGTGGTTTCTGATGCTCCTGCAAGAGAAGCATGGCTAAGACTTTGTCACATCAATTACCATCACACTTTCGATGCAGTTGTCACCTATGACGATACGGGAGAACGGAAACCAAGTCCTGTACCATTTCTTACTGCTTTGAAAAAGCTAGAGATTGCACCCGAGCATGCAATAATGGTAGGTGATTGGGTTGAAAGAGACATGGTGGGAGCAAAAAATGTGGGTATGCATACTGCTTTTGCTCAATATGGAGATTCTTTTGGGAATCAAGATGTGAAAGCTGATTATATTTTGGAGGATATTTCTCAATTATTGGAAATTGTTTCCTCACATAACGCATAATCAATCAATCATGCCGAGTAGAATTCCTTTACTTCGATTTTTGGGTCAATACGGACTTCCAATCACAATCACTTTTGTGATTTGTGGGATCGCGTTTGGAATCTTTTCACTATCTCTAGTCACAAAGACTTCTATTGATAAAGGGGAAGTACATGTTACTGAACTCATGTATGATTCAGTCCAAATCTATCGAAATAAATTCAGCATACCTCATATAATAGCCAAGAATGAACATGATGCGTTTATTGCCATGGGATATGTGCACGCCCAGGACAGGCTATGGCAAATGGACATTGCAAGACGGGCGGGAAGAGGTAGACTTTCAGAGATTTTTGGTGAAAAAGCATTGCCTTCAGATAAATTCATGCGCGTCATGAACTTGGTCAGCTTATCGGAACAATTATACAAGGCTTCAAGCAAAACCACAAAGCAAATACTGGATGCCTATAGTCAAGGCATCAATGTGTTTTTACAAAATAATCCCGATAAGATTCCATTTGAATTCGGTGCTTTGAGCTATACTCCCGATCCATGGACGCCAACAGATTGTCTTATCATCATGCGATTGATGGCTATTGAGATGAATATGAGCATGTGGACTGACCTTGCATTCGGTAAAATCGCAGATAAGATAGGCATAGCCGCCGCTATGTCTCTTGTTCCAAAAAATACTCCTGGAACTGTATATCAATATGGTGGAGAGGCCGCACAAGAGATCTCTCCAACCCAAGAAGTGTCTGCAACGAATCATTTACATGGATTTTCAAATATTGCAACAAATACATTATTTCAAGGAAGGGAATATTTAGGTTTTTCAGGAGATGGAATAGGAAGCAATGCATGGGTGATGAGAACAACACCAAAAGGAAATGCTTCAGTCATTCTTGCAAATGATCCGCATTTACGCTTATCCTTACCGGCTCGTTGGTATCAAGCGCATATCACATGTCCCGGCTTCAATGCCATTGGTGCAACCATACCCGGTTTACCTTTAATCGTATCAGGAAGAAATGATTATAGCACATGGGGAATCACAAATATGATGAATGATGATTTTGACTATTTCATTGAGAAGGTTGATAAATCAAATAGTAATTATTATTTCAATGAGGAAGGTAAAAGAGTAAAGTTTCTTTACAAAAGAGACACCATTCAGGTAAAAAACGGAGAGCCAATCATTTATGATATTCGGTTCACGAAAAGATCCGCTGTTGTTTCTGATGCTCCTCCGATAGGAATGGTGAAAAATGCAAAGTTTTCCAAAAGTAAATTTGATGATTACTGCCTGACATATTCATGGACAGGCATGCAGATGTCCGATGAAATTCTCGGCGTCTACAAAGTAATGAAATCACAGAACTGGTCAGATTGTAAAAAAGGATTTGATCTTTGGTGTGCACCTGCTTTAAATTTCGTCTATGGCAATATGCAAGGGGTCATTGCATCTGCAACAATCGGAATGATGCCTAAAAGACAAGAAAAGAACAATCCGAATCTTCCATCTCCCGGTTGGAAAGAAGGATATTCATGGAAGGGTGTATATACATCTTCCATTCTGCCTTCACAGTCATATTCACCAACCGACTTTTCAAAGCGATTTATCGTAACTGCAAACAATCCTCTATTACAAAGACCTCAATTTCATCATTCTTCTCTGTGGGAATCTTCATCTCGTGCAGAAAGATTACAACAGGCATTAAAGGAGTTTGATGAATATGATGTACGGGATGCCCAGTTCTTGCAGATGGATGTATATTCTGCTTATGCAAGACAAATCATGGATTCCATCCTTCCACCATTGATAAAAAAGAAAAAGTATATGCCTTCAAATGCCAAAAAAGCTTTGGAAAAAATGAAGAATTGGAAATGTTTCATTACCAATCAAGATGTTGAGCCAACAATTTATACACTGTTTATTGAAGAGTATCACAGGTCCGTTTTTGAAGATCAACTGACAAAACCATTTTTGTCACTATACAATATCATCACAAATGTTCCTACTCGTATTCTGCTTCACACATTACATGATCCAGAGTCTGAATGGGAAAACTGGATGGATGATGTCAAGACAAAGAATGTAAAAGAGCAAAGGTCGGAAATCATCTTTAGATCTTTTGTTAGAGCTATTAAACGAGGAGACAGCATTTTTGGAACTCAAGATATTCGCACATGGAAATACGGACAATTACATTCTTTGACACTTGAACATTTATTCTCATCAAGTTCACTATTGTCTCCTATAGTAACGCATGGTCCCTTTCCGCATGGGGGTAATAACACGACTTTGAATAATGGGTCATGGTCATTCAATGAACCTTTTAAACAGACACTTGGTGCATCCGTGAGAATCATTTCCAATATGGGCGACTCAATGGTATATTGTGTTTTGCCGGGTGGAGTTTCCGGGGAACCACTTAGCTCACATTATAGTGATCAGGTACAATTATGGCTTAATGGGGGATACATAGCTCTGTCATCAACTCGATCTATATCTTCGGATTTTAGTTTGTCTTCAACATTGCTTCCAAAGCAGAAAGATGAATGATTTTATCATT
>JBJTFZ010000249.1:0-2438 GCA_046093685.1 bacterium | reverse complement strand
ATGTCCTTCACCATTTGTGGTGAACAACTGATTCAGACGATCTTCATTTTTGACTTTGAAATTAAAGTTGAATAAACCACCGAGTTTCGATGTATCCGCACTTATTATTTCAATTTTTGCACCTTCGCCATTTCTTGCGGCATCGGCTAATGGCATTGTGCGTGAAATATTCAATTCATCTATACCGGAGGTGAATTTCTTCGGGGTTCCTTGAACATAATCACCTTCATCAAAAGCACTGAGCCAATAATAGTAATCGATATTATTGAGAAGCTGTTCCGTCTTTGTCTTATCTTCATTTTCATCAACCTTTCCATCATTATTATCATCGCCATTGTCAAGAAATGTTGAATTGTTCGTGATTTTTGTCATATATGGTCTGATGACCTGACGGCGAATTTGATCTCTCTTCTCTTTTGATGACTCAATGTCAGGAAACACAAGTGTTGCCGCATTGCGTTGCAATAATGACATGAGTGCGGGGTATATCACTCCATAGTCAATTGAATCTGTTCTTGTGAAGCTTGATGTGATGCCAGTTGCAGCCACTCGAACATTAGCAGGAACAAAAACCGTATCGCCCGGTGCTATGATTACATTAGGCCATCTAAGGGTATTATTGTTTTTCCAACGAGGTGGTGTTTGAGTTGCAGCACGATTGATGGTGAGTACGCCATCAAGAAGCGACTTTCTTTCACCAGCACTCAATGATTGGAAATAGGAATTCCAAGGTTCTGAACCCAGAGGATTCTTTCTTGTTGAACCCTGCATAAAACGACGAACTTGGAAATTGAATGAATCAATTTGACGAACAACTTGGAATGAATCAAATGCTGGTGCAAGAACCGCATCATCATTGGAAGCAGTAAAAGCAGATTTCACAAATGGAGTAGGCATTGACCATTCAGCGATTTGTTTCCAACCGAATGGACCGCGTGCAATACTACGGCGGGTATCAATATCAAATGAATCCAAATCAGTTCGGCGTGCGCGATAGAGACGATACCCCAAAAAGTCCATGCCTTTTTCGAGATCATCATAGGAATATTCTGAAGTTGAATCCCATGAAACGATAACGGCAGTAGTGAGTGGTCTCCAATTTACTTTACCCGGCTCCGGTGGAGTTGGTGTGCGGAAATTGTCATCATAAACACGCTGAGCAAACTTGTCGCGCTTGATAAGTTCAACCAAATCAGGTGTTGCTCCGGTTGGATCTGCACCTGTTGGTGTATTTGCCATGATAAGACCAACTACTGTTCTTGCTGTGTCACCGGGACGAAGTGAAAATGGACCTGTTGCCATCAAGAAACGCTTATCACCCGCAGGTGTATCACCATCTTTGATACCAAGTGCCATGAAGTCATAACGTTGATCATTCTCTTTTGGATCATCGGTAATAACCCAATTACGAAATGTCTTAAGACCCAATTGCTCTTTGTTTGGATATACTTTTTTATCAGATCTCAAGAAACCTGCTGAATCTGGACTTGTACCAATCAGTCTAAACACTACGGAATCTTGTCCATTTTGATCGGGCACTGTATCAACAGGAACAAGAGCTGGATATGTTGCAGGACTTTCCAAGAAGTCAAAACCAATATATCCGAATCCTTTTCCTGCTTCGCCTTGATTTCCTTGTGACCACTGAACAGCAAGATTCAAAGAATCTTCTTCATCATAAAAGCGTGTTCTGTCATTTGCAGCATAGTTTGCTGATGAACCAGCAATACCTATGTCCATGTCAAATGCAGGAGCAAGCCAGCATTCACGAAGGGTATCTTTTGATTTATTGATCATCGCATACTTGATAAACAAGAAATCACGATAATCACCAAAACCCCATGAATAAATCATTTGCTCATACTGAAGTCGCAATGGATAACCTTCACTGCGACGACGTCCAACACCACCTTCATAACGATTTAAGTCAGTGTCTTTAAAGGTTGCGAAAATATCTTCGCCGGAAATGAAGGCAGGTCCTTTTGGATATGCATCCAAAGTTCTACTTCCAACGGCATCCACATAGCCACCGAAATATCGATCCTTACGCAATTCATCAGTTGGATTTGAACTCACATCCCAAATTGGCCATGGCGAAGTTCCATCTGTTGGCTTTACTGGAGATCCATCAGAGCGACGATAATCTGATGAGAAATACAAACGGTATTTTTCACGGCTTCCATCATTGACCAAATCTTGATCATCAATGCGGCCTGGCACCATCCAAGATAGACCGGAATTAGGATTATAGGAAATTGCACACAATTTCACTGTATCACCAATAGGATTCAATTTCTTGGCTGCAAACCAAAGTCCACCACCGAAGATATATTGATTATTGGAACCGCGTGGCCATTTACCACCACCAACACCATTGGCAACATCCAGACCGATGATACCATAATTCGTTGAGAAGAATTCAATTCTACTCACTCTGT
>JBJTFZ010000248.1:0-5503 GCA_046093685.1 bacterium | reverse complement strand
AAGCATGATGGACTTTATCAGTCCAACAGATACAAGAGTGAGAATTGATGCGGCAAAGGCGGCGAGTACACAATTCGTGGACAGACTCGGTCCGCAGGATGAAGCCATGATTATTTCATTCTCAGACAATAGCACCGTTGATCAAACATGGACAAATAATAAACTTCCTTTGAAAGATGCAATCAATAGAATGATTCCATCCGGCTTCACAGCGATGAATGAGGCAGTTATCCGTGCTATTGATTCTGTCAGAAAACATCCTAATCCAAACAGAGCAATCATTCTGTTGAGCGATGGAGGAAATAATCGATTCCCGGATTTCGGCGCCGTAGTCAGCAAAATCAAAGAAGACACCGTAAATCCACTTCCAATCTATTCCATTGCATTCGGATTGAACAAACAAGATCCACTTGATCTCGCCGGATTGGCAGACTTGAAAGAAATATCTCGCTTGACAAAAGGAAAAACATTCGAGGTATATTCATCTGCTTCACTCGATTCCGTCTATCAGCAATTGACAAAAGAAGTCATCAATGATCGTTGCTGTGTGATCCGTGTTCCCGTTCCGCCATGCAAAGGACTTTGTGATACTCTTCGTACAATCAAAGTATTGATGCCTGTCAATGGAAAAGTTGAAGAGAATACCATTACATATAAAACCACATATTGCAATAAGGCCGTATCTGTGGATGAAGTGAATGCATTCGTGAATTATGGCGATCCTGATTCACCCGTCTCAGAATTGATGCCGAATCCAAGCAATGGCAATGCGGTATTGGCTTATGAAGTGTTCAATTATGGAAATGTGTCGATTGAGATTTATACACAAGAAGGCACATTGGTTCGTACAATTCTCAATGCTCCCCAAGATCAAGGCCGCTACAAAATTGCACTTGACTTGTCCGGTGAGCCACAGGGATACTATTCAGTGGTGACAAAAATCGACGGAATGACTATCATGCGTCCGATGATCATCACTCGATAATTGAAAAGATATCATTCAAGGGTGGCTCGGGGGAGCCACCCATTATTTTACATGTTTTTCTTAGGGTCAAATCATGCGTACACTCGTACAATATCTTGTACTTGGGGTTTTGGGGATGTGGGTTTCAGTCTATTCTCAAGATTACTCCGGTTCACTTTCTGTTCAACCAAATCCTGCATATGCAGGCGATATTGTTTCCTTGATGTTGAAAGATGGGTATAAATTCAACACATATTCAGGCACAAGGCATAAGATCACGGTCGCCAATCAGGCAGCCGAAATCATCTCATTGAGTAAAAATCTCATTTCATTTCGTGTTCCATATACGGTAATGCCCGGAAATTTGAATGTGAAATATTCTTTGGATGATGGTGCTTCGGGAACGGCAGCGCTGAGAGTTCTTGCCGGCACTCCCACCACACCTTTATTTCCAAATGGATATGATCCGGATCCAACAAAACAATATGGAGCTCCCATCGAAGCGGGAAAAAATCCCATCGGTTTTTCAAGGGGTCCTGTCGTGTTCAATCCTTCGGGAGGACATGCAAATGTTCCCTATAGTAGTTGTACACCAATGCATATAGTAGATGGAAAGTTTTCTGGTGGCATTGCAGGAAACAAAGATGAATGGAGTGACATCATTCCGATGAGAGGTAGATTTTCACATCTGTACATGGATTATTGTGCAGAGTCCGGAACATTGTATGTTCTTAGTGATTGGAGTTTTACAAGCAAACAACCAAATGTAGGCACTTGTTATAGCTATTTTGAAATTGTCACAGGAAATGGTTTGGAGCATTGGAAAATCAAGATTTTCAATGATCCCAAAAGGGGATATGTCATCACAAGAAATGACAGCGTAGTTTCAGGTGTCAGCGGACCGGTCATAGGAGGAGCATATTCATATTCAACTTCTCCATTGGCGCCATTTTCCCATACCATGTATGAATTTGCAATCAAGGTAAAACCGGGTGAATTCGTAATGCCTGTGTATTCAAATCCTGTTGAATCCACCGGTCCTGTAGTCATGTGCAATGATGCTCGTTATGGACTTGTACAAGACCCCTCATATTTCCATGGAACATTGAGCAGCACAGGAATCACATTGAGAAAAGATGAACGCTATGTACCTCTTGCCGGTGCTGCAGGTTTGGCAACTGAGCCAATGGTGATTGCCGGCATGTTGGGTGGCAATACATCTAATTTCGGAGCGACAGGAGCTGTGAACCCCGTGAAGAATTGTCTTTCCAAGCATGAAATTGATGGAAAATTCACTCGATTTGCAGATAGCTCCAAAGAATGGTCCAATGTGAGAGCAGCAAGCGGAAGATTTTCAGATCTCTATGCTGATTATTGTAATGGTACATTGTATATCCTGAATGATTGGGTGCTCGGAAGTGAAGAGCCTGACAAAGAGAATTGCTATAATCTCTTTGAGTTGACAACCGGAAATGGAACGCAACATTGGGGCATTTATGTGTATCATAGCTTGCGCAAAGGAATTCGTGTATTTCTGAATGGCATAGATGTTTCTTTGGATCCTGACATTGTCAAAGGTGGAAAATTCGGTATGGATTCTTCACCCAGAGATGCAAGCCCGCATACCGTATATGAATTTGGAATCAAAGCGGATGAAGGTGCATGGAAAATGTTTTTCTGTGATCCGGGTCCATCATCATTTTGCGATAATGGTCCGGGAAATAATGCTCGTACATTGCAAACAGGAAGTTCTTCGGGTAGAGAGACCGGCTTTACCGGAGTTGATTCCAAAGACATCAGCAAATTTGAAATATCGCCATGGGGACAAAGAGAAGTACAATTCCCAATTCTCTTCACAAATAATGTCAATAAGCCGGAACTCAATGAATCGGTCATCGTACTCCGAACATTGGATGATGCATCGGAATGGGGTGGTTCAAAATATTCAGTGACCGTCAATTTTGAGGGTGGATGTCTTGTGCCGAAAGCCGTGACTTTGGATCCTGCACTTGCCATTGCGAAGAAGATTTCCATTCAGGAAAGCATGGTACTTGGAAAAACAGTCACGGCAACCATTGATGCACCAAATGGTTTCTCCAATTCGGGAGAACTACTTCGAATCATTTGCACCTCGGATGTCTGCATCAATGATACAACGCACATCAATGGTAGAGTAGAAATCAAAAATGAAAAAAGAGTGATGCGATATCTTCCTGTTTTGGAAGGGTATGCAGTTAATGATCGTTTATTTGCAGGAAATACGGATGAATTGAAAGCAAATATCCTTTCTTTCACTTCCAAGGATGGCGATTATCTAAAGGTTGCTTTTGAATTGGAACAGCCTGAGAATCTTCATATTCGAGTATTTGATCAAACAGGAAAGTTGCTCAGATCATTGCCACGGAAATTCTATTATGCCGGTGAATATTCTGAACAATTGTCTTTGAATGGTTTGCAAACAGGCTCGCTCTATGTGATGATCACAACAGAATCCGGTAAGTCTGTCACAGTGCCATTCGTCATTCGATATTGATCGATGGTTTGTTTTCATAAAAAGGACATATTTTGCGATATGTCCTTTTTGTTTTTATGGGACGATTCTCAATTTGACATTGCCAATCTACCTTTCTTTGGAAATATCATGATTCACTTGGCAGTTAACATAGATCATGTGGCCACTGTGCGAAATGCCAGAGGTGGCATTCATCCTGACCCAATTCATGCAGCTCAACTTGCGATTGATGCCGGTGCCATAGGAATTGTTTGCCATTTGCGGGAGGATCGCAGACATATCCGCGATGCCGATGTTTATGCTCTACGAAGAAAAATCAATACAAAGCTCGATCTCGAAATGGCAGCCGAAGAGGAAATCATCCGAATTGCTGAAGATGTGAAGCCCGAACTCGTGACGATTGTACCGGAAAAACGCGAGGAGTTGACAACAGAGGGAGGTCTGAACATTGCAGCGAATCCATCTCGTTATGTGGATCTCGTGCAAAGAATGCATGCTCATGGCATTGAAGTAAGTTTTTTCATTGAACCTGATTCCAGGCAAATTGAGACAGCAAAAAACATTGGTGCCGATATCATTGAATTGCATACGGGAACTTATGCCGAATCGAATGGAGCAAAAGCCGAAGAAGCACTCAATCACTTGATCAATGGTGGTTCCATTGCTCATGAACTTGGCCTAAAGGTTACAGCTGGGCATGGCTTGGATTATCACAATATATCCCCGATAAAAGATATTCCCGGCTTGGTGGAAGTCAGCATTGGTCATGCACTCATTTCCAGAGCATTATTCACGGGGATTCCACAGGCCGTTAGAGACATGATGACTCTATTGGCATAATCATGATAGCAGACCCGCGATAATGAACGATTCTTAACAATTGTTAAGAGATTCCTTCCTACCAACATATACTTTTGAACATAATGCAATCAAGTTATTGCATTCCAATAGATTGGAGCATTGGGGTTTGTGGGCCAATGGCTTGATTACTGCATACTGTTTCACATTTGATGAAACTATCTATTGGATCAATTCGTTTTACCCATTCCTAAGTTTATTCACTATCATGATTATGAAGGCGGTTCAATATCTTGCCGCCAACTCAATTGAAGAAATCATCACCATGAAACACAAACTCAGCTCCTTTTTCTCTGTATTTCTCATCACATTTGCATTGCCGTCTTTTTGTCTTGCGATAGAACCTGAGCCATCAGATATGGCTTCCATCTCCGGATTTGTTGTGGATGCCGATTCCAAGGAGCCACTCATTCGTGTGATGGTTACGGTAAAAGACACCAAAATCGGTTCATATACCAATAAGCAAGGATTCTTCACTCTGCGATCCATCAAGCCCGGGAAAGTCACATTGAAGATTTCCGGTGTTGGGTATACAACAATGCTTCAAGAGCATACTTTGAGTATGGGTGAGCAGAAAAAAGTCAATATAAAACTCAAAAAAGGGGATGTACTTGCCGATCAAGTGAATGTTGAAGCAGATCGTGAAGTTCAAAAAAGAGAGATCTCGATTTCTAGGGTGAATATCCCGATGGAGCAACTAACGCAATTGCGTGTTGGCGGTGAAGCTGATGTATTCAGAGCTTTGCAATTCCTTCCCGGAGTATTGACATCTTCGCAAATATCCAGTGGACTCTATGTGCGCGGCGGATCTCCGGATCAAAATCTTGTTTTGCTCGATGGGTCAACCGTTTATAATCCTTCACACTTATTCGGATTCATATCCGCATTCAATCCGGATGCAATCAAAGATGTGGAATTGATCAAAGGCGGCTATCCGGCTGAATATGGAAGCAGACTCTCAGCAGTACTAAATCTCACGCAAAAGGATGGAAATCGTGATGAATATGAAGGTGTTGCATCACTTGGATTGATTTCTTCCCGCGGTTCCTTCCAAGGACCCCTTGGCAATGGTGCCTTTTTCCTTGGTGGACGAAGAACATATCTCGATTTGCTTCTCGGTGCTTTGCCTGAAGATCCAAATGAACCACTACCGAATTTCAATTTTTATG
>JBJTFZ010000247.1:0-10363 GCA_046093685.1 bacterium | reverse complement strand
CCGACAAACATCTCCCAGGGAGAAAAAGGATGGAATGAGCAATCATGTGAAGCACGAGCGGGAAATGTGGAAGTCAATTCTGAAAATGTCGGTGATGGTGACTGTGCATTTTGTGAGAAATATAAACCATGCGTTGCTGTTGAGACATACATGTGTGAAGGCTGATATGGACTGATTGCGCAAGCATTCACTTTGCCTGTATAATCATCCCTTTGAGGTAGCGTAAGAATACGAGTCCATGTATTTCCTCTATCGGTCGTGCGATACACTCCACCGGAAGCATCCTTTGAATCAAAGGGATTGCTCCATGTGCATGCAAGCCATGTATTGCGATATGGATCATGCGGATCAATGGAAATGGAAGTGGTCCATACTTTCATTGCATCAATTGATTGATCCTTCCAACTGACTCCGCCATCAGTCGATGAAAATACTCCCGAACTTTGCGTGAGTGAAGTACCGCTTCTTCTTGCAGTGAATGAAGTGATGATTGTGCCGTCCTTCAGCACGATGATGGTATGTGGATGTCCTTCAGTTCGTGGGGGATTGGAAAGATTTTTCCAAATTCCTTTCTCATTGATATTTTCATTGACAAGAATTCCACCCTTGGTGGAATGAGCAAGACCGGCATACATTCTTTTGGGATTTTGTGGATCGCTGCACAAAGTAGTGATGCTGGAAGAAAATTCTTGAGCG
Source organism: bacterium (assembly GCA_046093685.1). Classification (GTDB taxonomy): domain Bacteria; phylum Bacteroidota; class Ignavibacteria; order Kapaibacteriales; family UBA961; genus UBA961. Next base: position 9,667 of record JBJTFZ010000247.1, on the reverse strand, counting down.
ATTGACCAAGTAATACCATTGTCTGAAGAGCGCAAAAGAACGCTTGCCGCACCATTGATGATGCTATCGGAGATTTTACTCACCGAATACAGTGAAGATGTCATTGATACTGCTGCATAGAGAGTTGTTTCTGACCGTTCTATAGCATAGCATGTGGCAAAAGTTGTGGGCAGTGATATTTTACTCCACGATTTTCCATTATCGGTTGATCGAATGATTCCTCCCATGTCCAACCCTGCAAGCATCACTGCTGAATCAACATGCATGATATCATGTACTGTTGTGTTTTCCAATCCATTAGACATATAACTTTTATTGTTCGGGATTTGCATTCCGGGGGATTGTTGATCTGCACTTCGGGTATATGCTTGTCTCCAATTTTCTCCTCCATCACTTGAAACATGCACTGTGGCATAATCACCGAAAGCTACATATTGAGAATTTTTTTGTGATACTGACAGCGTGAGTGGTGTATTGGCATATTGCCAATCCCATGAACTTCCTGAACCGACCCATCCTGTTGTGATATTTTGATTATTGGCGGTTTTGAACATCGACTGAAATGAATTTCCTCCATTTGTAGATCGAATGATCATTGGTTGGGAGGATGTATTGGTGCCAGCCAAAAAAATTCGTGAAGGATCATCTATTGCCATTGCGCAGAGATTCGGACTGAAGTCCTGAGGGAATGAACTTTTTCTTGAAATCCAATCTCCCGATACACCATTTATGACATCCATGACATAGAAATCATCATAGGATGTTATTTCATCCGCTTCCATTCCCGGATACAGCATGTCCATTGGACCGGTCAAGCATATCAATCGGAATAAACTTCCACTTGCACCATAATTAAATGAGATGATTCCTGAACCATTGGGCACATCATAAAATGAATCACGGAAGAAGGTTAATCCATCATCATCCGAAGTGTAGATGCCTGCTTGCGTTGCAACCATGATATAGGTTCCATCGAACAATACTCCGGCAATATGGCAACCATCAGCGCCTTCAGTCAATTCACTGAATGCAAGAGACCAGTTTGCGCCCGCATCCGATGAAAAATAGACATCCGTATAATCGGAAAGAATAAGTCTGTTCGTAGCTGCCGGATCTGCATGAATTGTATAAGCGCCACCGAAAGTTGGATCATTGATTGGTGCCCATGTTCTTCCTGCATCAGTGGTCCGAACCGGTATATGTACATCATCTTTCAGGGAGATTGCATATTGTATCAAAGGACTCGAAGTAAATGTGACTTTACCGGCATAACCTCCACCGGCAATGTTTGCATGATGCGCGGAAATCCAGGATACACCCAAATCGGTGCTAGTAAAAAATTGTGATTCAGATCCCGAAACACGAAGTGTATACGGCGTAGCAGGGGAGATGGTCAAGGAATGAAACTCAGAGCCACCACCCATCCCTCTGGACTCAAATCTTGAAGGCTGTGCATTGAGAGAAATCAAAGAAATGAATATCATGAATGACAAATACATGAAAATCTGCATAGTTTTGAACCAACGGTGAGTGTACTATTGTTCTTGAATAACACCGCAAACTACGATTCGTCACAATTTCAATCATTATCATGAAACATTTCTCCGGTATTTTCCTCATTTTCCTCATTCAGGTTTTTGCGCAAGGTCAATCAGTCATGACCCCTTATCAGCCTGAGTCATTGACCAAAATTGCCATCGACAGAACCCAAAAGTATGGATCCAATCTTCCTGTAAATGTGCAAGTCAATGTTCCCGAAGGTTTCAAAGTATCGGTGTTTTATGCAGGGTCCTTGCTGCAGAAACCTCGTTTCATGGCTTGGAGTCCGGATGATGTATTGCATGTGGCCGACCTTTCGGCACAGGCAATCTTTGCATTGCCTGATCGTAACAAAGATGGAATTGCTGATACGATTCTGCGTATTGCGACGAGTGTTGTGGCGCATGATCTTGCATTTTATCGGGGCGACATATATGCAGCTCAGGAAAGGTCTGTGATTCGCTTGCAGGATCTAAACAAAGACGGCTTCTATGAAACAAGAAGTGATTTCATAGCACCAATTGCCGAAGGAGCTACACAGCCGGGAGGAGGTCATACCACAAGAACGATATTGGTGGATTCCACGAATGGAAAATTCTATTTATCTATTGGCTCCAGATGTAATGTGTGCAGAGCCGATGATCCGGGCTCCCAAGATTTTCAGCGTGCATTGGTTGAAGAATGGAATCTTGATGGAACCGGAAGAACCACATTTGCGACAGGCATCAGAAATGCGGTGGGATTATTGAAAAGAGGAGGGAGAATTTGGGCATCCAATAATGGAAGCGACAATCAAGGCAATAATATACCACCGGAATGGATAGATATACTTCGAAAGGATGGGTTTTACGGATATCCATTTGCTCATTCACATGGAATATTCTTCCCCATAACCTCATCTTCGCCGGCTGATTATAAATCATTATTGCCTTATACGGGAATTGATTCAGCAAAAGTCAAGAGCATGGTTCAACCTGCCGGATTGATTCAAGCCCATAGCGCTCCCATGGCATTGATATCCGGGCATCCTAATATGCCCAAACGCTTTCGCAATGGGATATTTGTCGCATTGAGAGGATCATGGAACAGAACTCCGGCAACGGGTGGTAAAATCATCTATCTTGATTTTGACGATGAATTCGATACAACAGCTAATTACACTTCTGATTTTTTGACCGGTTTCATGACGGATTCAACCAAGAGTTCAAATTGGGGTTGGGCAAGGCCTGTGGGATTGGCGATTGACAAACAAGGAAGAATGTATGTGGGGAGCGATGCAAATACTCGATGCATTTTGCTTGTGACTCCTCCGGAAGAATCCGGGACATCTATTGCCGAGCAATCTCATGCAAATCTCCCTTTCATTTCCACTAATGATGGAAATATCCGCATTCATTGGAATTCTTCAAATGAACTGATACATCGAGTAATGGTCTTTGATATGCGGGGTACTGTGATTGCGCGATTTTCAGGTGATGAACTTCCTCGAGACGGAAATCTGACTCTGAATGGATTGAGTCAAGGAATGTATGTGATGCATGCCATCATGAAGGATGGAACCCAAACTTCAAGCAATGTCTTACTGCTCAAATAACATTATAGATAGCTTATTTCTTTTTCTTGGAGCGGTTTTAAATATGCGCCGATGACGGGCGGAAATAAATGTGCCGCCTTATTGCACAATGCCATCGAACTCACGCCCAAAGAACCGGATGCAAGCAATGATCGAAATGCATTGAAGCGTTGCGTGGGATTGGTTACTGATGCTGAAAGTACATCGAGTAAGTCTTTTTTGAGACCCTCTCCATAGAGCAATACCAAATCAGGTGATGGGATATCAGGAAGATATGTTGGCAAGATGGAGGTGAGAATTTTAATGCAAACAGAACCAAAATCTTCACCTTCGGCTATACCATAGAGGGAATAAAATGCGAGATTTCCCTCATGCAACACACTCACATCTATGAAACTATCCTGAACTCCGAAAATTGCGATTGCTTTCCCTGTATGCTCCGGATAATTGATCATGCACGCAGAATGCGCTGCAAACTGACTGTTTTGAGTGAATGTGACCGGTACTTTGAATCCTGCCAGACATGTCTTGCACATATTCAAGAGTTCTTTATCCGTAAGCACTGCGAGCATGTGTTTTGATCCATCTTCTGAGGCACTTCCCGGAATGAGCATGATGGAAAAATCATCTGTGGTTTTCTCCGGCTCCACGGCTTTTATCTCTTCATTCAATAAAGCTTTAATCTCTGCTTTGCGACTCAAATCCGCATTGGGTACTTGATAGATATACACTTTTTCGATCGGTATGCTGAAATGTACGGCCTGAATCATCCCATGAAATGGTGCCAAATCCTTGGCAATCATTTGGGAGAGATTTTGAATGTCATATTCACTCTTCAATGCTTGAGGGATGACATTTGCATGCATTACCTCCAGACCCTCACGAGCAGTGTTGAGGAGTGCGACATATGTTCGTTCAGAACCGAAATAAACCGAGAGCGTGGTATTCATCGTGATTCAGGAGAAATATGCTGTTGCTTGCGAAAATACACATAAAACGGTATTCCAAGCGCCACAAAAGCCAAGCCAAACACCGAATTGATGATCGGGGTCATTCCATTCATATACATTGCAATATCATTGTAGAGGGTATATCCCACGAAACCGATGGCGAATAACACGAAGATTGCAGGTATGAATGGATATCCCCAAACGCGATATGGACGAGGATGATCGGGCATTTTTTTTCTCAAAATGAAAACGCCGATTGCACCCATCGCATAGAATATCCAAGAAACAAAAATGAGCATGTCGGTGAGGGTGTCGAATGTCCCGCTGAATACAAGTATCGATGACCATATACCTTGGATGATCAAAGCCTTGGATGGAGTCTTGTATTTTGGATGCACGGTTCCAATTGAACGAAAAAACAATCCCTGTTTTGCCATTGCATAATAGATTCTCGAGCTCACCAAGATTGTCCCATTTGATGCACCGAATGTTGAAATCATGATTGCAATTGCTATGAAACCTGTTGCCAATGATGCCATTGCGGGATCAATGGAAGAAAAAATAGATTTCACAACATCCACGGCAACCAGTGAAGATTGGGACATCGCATCAATGGGAAGAATATAGAGATAGGCGATATTGATCAACAGATATACTGAAATGATAATGAACATTCCCAGGAATAATCCTCGTGGAATCGTCTTTGAAGGATTCTTCACTTCACCGGCAATGAATGTGATATTGTTCCAACCATCATAAGCCCAAAATGCTCCCGACAAAGCCATGACAAGTGCCGACACAAGTGCCCAATCAGTGGGTACGGCATTCATTCCTTGCATATTTGTGCTGTCCAATGTGAAATGAGATAGATTTCCCGTTCCAAAAAGGAATGCCATTCCGACAATGAATAATAGAGCGAGAATCTTTAATGCAGTGAACATCACCTGAACGGTTCCGCCGAGCGTAACTCCTCTGTGGTTCACATAGGTAAGAAACAATATAGCCGCAATCGTCAAGATTTTGATGCCGAAATCTTTCAATGGAAATATAGAGCCGATGAATGGAATATGAAATGACAATGCTTCCAATTCTCCGGACAATCGAGGCAAGGGAATGAGTGAATGAACGGAATCTGCAAAGATGAATGTGATTGATGCTATGGATGCAGTTTGTACAACGCTGAACATGGACCAACCATAGAGATAAGCCATGAATTCCCCATACATTGTTCTAAAGAATTCATATTGACCACCTGTCTCGGGAATCATGCTTGCGATTTCCGCATTGGTCAATGCACCGAACAGTGTGAGAACACCGGCCAATACCCAGATGAACAATAACCACTCGGGAGAACCTAGTTGAGAAGCCATCACAGCGGGTTTTTTGAAAATACCGCTTCCTATCACCCCTCCCACGACGATCGAGACTGTTGTGATCAATCCAAGAGTGGGCGTGAAATCTTTGTTTGTGCTCATGATACCCCGAGTTGTTGAGGTTTGATGATTGCCATGGTTGTTGTAGCATGCGCAATCAAATGCTCTTCGCCATCTGCATCAATGCAATATACATGAGCCTGACAAAAATGCATGGAAGTGCCTTGTTTGATTACCGTTCCTATTGCCCGAAGAAGTGTTCCCTTTCCGGGGCGAAGATAGCTTACTTTAATCTCTGCGGTTACGGTATGTTCATCGGGCGCAACCAATGTGAAGCCCGCAAAACCTGCGGCAATGTCTGCAATCGTTGCCGTCACTCCGCCATGCACCAAACCAATTTGTTGCTTATGCATGATATCCAATGGAATTTCGGCGACAACTCTTCCAAGTTCGATTGATGTGAGTGTTGCATGAATGGCTTTCATGAATTCCTGCCTTTCCAAATGAGCAAGAATCGTTTCACGAAAATTGGGATTTTTTGTACGAAATGTGGACATGATCACCGTATGTCTTTGATATACGGACCAACATCATCATGGAGACCCATCGTGCTTTGCTTGTGAATGTAGGCCACAACTTCATCGAAGGAATTTGTGTCCTCATAAACCTTTATTTGTCTGTCGGCCCCGCTTCCCATTTCCAGAATTTCATGAATGAATTCAAGTTCCTTTCTAGATCCGAGTTCATCCACTACATCATCGACGAATTCCAATAATTCTCTGATCAAATCTCTTGTTGGGACTTCTTTTTGTTTTCCGAAATCAATCAATTTACCATCAAGTCCATAGCGGACGGCACGCCATTTATTTTCAAGAATCAATGCACGAGAATATCTTCTGAAGCTTAAATTCTTTGTATACAAAGTATAGAGTTTTTTTGCGATTGCCTGACACAATGCAGCTATGGCTATGGTTTCTTCAATACGCATCGGAATATCGCAAATGCGAATTTCCAAAGTGGGAAAGTTTGGATGAGGCCTGATGTCCCACCATATTTTTTTTGCATTGTCGATGCATCCCGTTTTGATGAGCATGTCCACATAAGCTTGATATTCTGCATAGCTGGAAAATTCATCGGGAAGATTTGTGCGAGGAAAATTCTCGAATACTTTCGAACGATATGATTTCAATCCTGTAACATGTCCGGTCCAAAACGGGGAATTGGTCGAGATTGCCAAAATATGCGGAAGGAAATATCGCATTTCATTCATGATTTGAATTTGCAAACCACGATCTTCTATGCCGATGTGAATATGCATGCCGAAAATAACGAGTGAACGAGCAAGCATTTGCATGTCGCGAATGAGGATGCGATAGCGTTCATCGGGATAAATTTCCTGATCTTCCCACTGAGCAAATGGATGCGTGCTCGCTGCTCCGAGAAGAAGTCCGTTTTGTCTGCACAAGGCCCAAATGATGGACCTCATTTTTGTCAATTCCGTTTTGGCTTCAACAATGTTCTTGCACACATTGGTACCAATTTCAAGCATGCTTCCATGCATTTCGGGTTTGACATGTTCATGTAGTAGTAGTTGACTTTTCTCAAGCAAACCAACATCGACATGAGATTTCAGGTCAAATGTGAGTGGGTCTATGACCATATACTCTTCTTCAATCCCAAGCGTGAAAGAAGGAGGAATGTCATTGTCAATAGGAGGCTTTGAATGTCCGTTGGATAGGGCTTCCATGGGAGTGTTCTGCTCGAGAAGTTCTTAAATACTGCATAGCAAATTACAAAGAATATTTGGCTTATGGACGCTTTGGTTCATGATCCGGGTTGCATGCCATGCTCTTTGATGGAAAAGGAACGCAAAGCAGGTAATCTCCATGATGTGAATGCCGCTATGAGCAATGTCATTGATCCGCCTGCTATCACCGATGGGACAAGTCCGAGCAACCTTGCGGCAAGACCACTCTCGAAAGCACCTATTTCATTGGATGCACCTATGAATATGCCATTCACGGCGGAAACTCTGCCACGCATTTCATCAGGTGTGAGCAATTGAGCTATGCTTCCTCTGATTACCATGCTGATATTGTCGAATGCGCCACTTGAAGCAATGAGAAGCAAAGAGAGATAATAGTTCGTGGACAAAGCAAAGCCTATCATGCATGCTCCAAATCCGGCAACGGCAATAAGTAGTAAAATCCCTGTTTTGCCAATTGGTGGATGATGGGCCAAGTACATTCCCATCAATAATGAACCGACGAATGGTGCAGCTCTGAGAATCCCCAAAGCTTCCGGACCCATCGACAACACATCTTTCGTGAATGCCGGAAGCAATGCCAGCGCTCCTCCGAACAATACAGCGAACATGTCAAGCGCCATTGCGCCCACCAAAACTTGATGAGAAAAGACGAATTTCAATCCTGCTGTGAGCTTGTTGCTCAAAGATTCCAAACTAGGTGCATGTTTCGGGCGAATATATCGCACGAATGAGAAGGCTGTGAGCGAACTTACCAGTAATACACAAACCGCGATATTTGCTGAAATTGGTCCCGAGAATCCATAGAGTAATCCTCCCAGTGCAGGACCGGCAACCGCTGCAAAATTGAAAAGATTTGCCGACCATGTGGCAGCATTGTGATAGATTTCTTTTGGTACGATGTCTGCCCATAAAGCTTGCAATGAGGGCCCCATGAAACCTCGCGACAAACCAACGCAAAACAATGCGAGATAATAGGGAAGAGTATCAAGAGCCTGCGATGTATTCGAAAGATCGAGCATTATCCGGATCAATAAACCTACCGATGCCAAGAACAAAAAGAACAATGCAATCATCAATACATGTTTTCTGTTTTTTGTGTCAGCCACATATCCGGAAAACATCGATGTGATGATATACGGAACAGCCTCTGCCAAACCACTGAATCCCAAAGCGAGCGGATCTCCGGTTTTGATGTAAATCAACCAACCAATGGAAACTGCTTGAATTTGAATACCGAGAGTGAGGAAGAGTCTGCCGAGCAAGATGCGACGAAATGAAGGTATTCGCAGTGCGGCATAGGGGTCAGAAGGTTGTAGATTCATGATGCAAAACTACGGATTTTACAAGCATAGGGAATGTTCACCATGAATTGAATATTCCTTCAGAAAAAAACGATGTTTTTTGTGACAAAAACATCAAAATGAGTAGATAATGAGTAGAGTCTTTTACATTGCCATACTGTAAATTTGAAGCATTCAATGAATGGATGCTGTTTAGGCAGTGTTCACTCGTTCTGCATCGGGGATGATCATTTGGCTGATCATCATGCAGAGTGAAATTGAATGGATACAAAGAGAATTTATGAGGCCGCAGGGGAGGTCTTTTAAATTCTCTTTTTTTATGCTATGATGGAGTCCCACAATGCAATGCGGGATTCCAATGCCGAGACGATTGCCATATGGGCTTCCTCCATTTTTTGATCATCAGTGCATAGAAGGTTCACCATTCGTATTGCCAGATGGGAATGATGATCTCCATCGACATCGATGTGTCTTTGCACATAATACTGAAGTTTTGGTGCGCTGATTACCCCGTCTTTCTGCAATGCATCGATGATTGACAGAAACATTCCCGGAATGAGATCTTCTCGACCATAGGTAAACACGCCGGCGATTGAATGGATTTGACCGGCACGAATGATGGAAAAGGTATGATTCACGAAATCTCGGGCGCCCTGCGGAGCATTTGCAATTTCTAGAGAATCTTCAATGGATTTGCCATGCTGAATAGCCTGCAAAAAGGAGTGAATCGATTGCATATTGCATCCGACTTCTTCCATTGCCATGAGATACATCTCAAAATGCGACATCACAACTCCATCTGCATCGATATCGCATTCCTCGCCCAATACGATCTCATTGATCAATTGTCTGATTTCGGGGTCTCCTTTGGGCATCCACGGTACTTCAATGCATGTAAGTGATCTTTGCAATGTCTTGAGCAATGACATAAAATCCCAAACCGCAAACACATGAGTTTCCATGAATGTACGGATATCCTGTGCGGTCGAAAGAGAATTGTAGAGAGGGTGATGTATTAGAGATTGTTGTAGGCGGTTGATTTCTGGGTGATTCATATAAAAAATCTGAATATTGACTAAACATTTAGTGAATCGTGGCTAACAATGATGATGATTGAGGAAGTTTCTTTCCGGACAAAAAAATGGCACGAAAACGGATGTATT
>JBJTFZ010000246.1:0-9329 GCA_046093685.1 bacterium | reverse complement strand
TTCCTGAGAAACAATGTATCCCTTTGATTCAATCTGAATGAGAACGGAGGCATTGTTCCAACCTGATCCGATGATACATCGTGCTGTGTCGCCAACGGATAAGGAGTTTGTGTCTGCTATTAGCAAAAGATGCTCATCTATTTGCATGGTTGAAGATTGTTTGTCAATCACAGACCAAGTAGATTCAATTGAAAAAGGCATGGTTTCATTTTCGGCACTGTATCGAATGCGATATGTTCCGGGTAGCAGAGAAGGGAGAGTTGGTGTTATCAAACCCTGTCCATTACTTTCAAGGGATTGAGAATACACAACTGATTCAGCTTTTCGAAATGTGGGGTGATCATTTTTGTCGAATTGTTCATGAGAAAACAGAAGTTCTTTATCCTTTTGAGATATTCCTTCCGTGTCTCCGAATTCAAAAGGTAATGGAAGTTTGAGTCTTTGTTTTTCCAAGCGTTCTACAATGATATTTCCTTTTATGCCTTTTGCAGGCTTTCCATTGTTCAGGGTACAAGAAAGTTGAATCAATTGTTTTTCACTTGTTGAAATGATCTGTTTGTGACGAAAAGCATACAATGCATTCAATGAACCGATTTCAATGACTGTGTCTGCTCTTTGCATTTCTCCATTTGATGCTATCACATCAACGGATATCTGGAAGGAATGCCAGGGTGCATCGCTCATTGATACCGATGGATCTGCCATGGCAGTAAATGAAATTGAAAATTCACCGTTTGCATTGACATCAGATAGACCATAGGCGATATCTCTTTTGCGTGGAAATGTTATCGGAGAACGGTATTGTGATTTGCAAGGAAATGAAACCATGCGAGAAACGGTGTATTTCACTTTGGCACCAACAAGATTGCTTCCCGAAAATGTTTTGGCAATCCCTGTGATGCGAGCTTCTTTTCCAAGAATCATGTTCGTCGAAGAACCCTGAAATGAAATTTCAAATGTAGGTCGTTTATATTCATCCACTCGAAAACTGATTGCACCAAGGTCTGTTTGCAAAGAACAAAATCCCGGTAGAATTTCATTTGGAATAAAAAATGAACCGGATATTGATCCCAATTGATTTGTTGTTTGAAGAGTGGAATCGAGAACTTTGCCCCGTGAATCAACAAATCGCACCATGATGTCTTCTTGAGATTGTATCTTGGCTGAATCACTTTGTTCTTTTGTAAACACAATTCCTTTGAACATCACTGTTTGACCGGGTCGATACAATTGTCTGTCTGAAAATAATTGAATATGTTCACTCGGCCCGGAAGAGTTGATTGTGAATCGATTGATGCTATGATCCAACACAAGTGAATCATCCTCGGTTATTATCTTCAATGATCGATCCCGTACATATGATTCTTCTTTGACCGGGGGTATGATTACCGTTCCTTGTTCATCTGTATTGAATGCATCGTTCTCAATATCTGTATAGGTATTGTTGTTTTGATCATAGGTACTTTCCATGATTAAGACGCGAGCTTTTGCAGGCAATCCTTGTTCGGCATCCATGACATGCAATCTCTGAGTACCGTCATGTTCCTTTTGAATGATGGCTGTTACCGGAGAAACCGTGAATTCATGATAAGCCACCATATTGTCACCCGATTGCTTGAAAACGGGAGAATCGCTCAACAGCATAATATATGTGCCTTTTTTCAAGGGAGGTCCTTTCTTCCAAGTTCCATGTTCTCGAAAGTCATCAACCTTTGGCAATTCTTGTTTCCAAGCCTGAACAGGTTGCATGTTCATGAGCTCCTGTATGCCTGATTCTGTCCAGAAACGGTCGCGATATCGACGTTGTTTTACTTTTTGTTCGATGGATTCATTAAGCAAATAAATTCTACAAAATATTTTTTCGACATTTGCGAAATCCGTTCGAAAAATGAATGGCTTATTCGGTAGAATAAATTGTTGCATGCTAAGAGAAAGCGATTTGTTTTTCAATCGTCCAAGCAATGTGCTACTCTGCTCAGCGGCGAATGTTCGAGGAAACTGCTGTTGAATTGATTCACATAATGCTACAGCTTTTTTGTTTTGTTCAATATTGGCATAATGTAAAGCAGCTTCATACAGTGCATTGGATTTCGACAAAGCGGAGTTTGCATTGTTTCCAATGAATAGCAATCCCCGGGTCAGCAAAGAATCTTTGAATTCATGCTCGAATGTAGAAAATAGACCAAGTAATCGATGAATATCAGCATCCGTGAAAGCAGTGGCATCATTGTCTTTTGCATGATTTCTCAAGATGGACTGGTACAATTGAATGCGCTGAATGATGGTGCCATGCGTGATGTCAAATCCACTGACTTCATTTGGAATAATCCGTAAAAACTCCGCAGAATGAGAAAGGACTCTTGTGTCTGTGCACATTGGTCGATATATTCTGTCAATATCTTGTTCCAATGATTCATAGAGAGAGATAGATGCAAATGCAATGATGTCAAAAAGTGAAGGTCTATACTGTTCGGATTGTGGTTTTGTTCGAAACAATTCTGAATAGGTTCTTGCGGGTGTATTCAACAGAATCGTTGAATCTTGCATAGCCTTCCGAATGGATGAATCAATGGCCTTAAAGAACAATGATCTTGGCCATTGGTCAAGTTTTGAATACTCAGTAATCGAAAAATTCTCATATCCTCTTTGATTGATATCCTGTCTATGATAATGAACATAGTTTTTTAGTGCTTGAGCTAGAAACAAGTGAATCAATGCTTTGTCTTGTTTTGTTTCAACGCTGTCTGAAAATCCGGCAATCGACTGAATGATGGCAATGTCATTCAGCTCTCCTGCATTTTCAGTGAGCACGGACAAGTGCATGATACACTTGAGCATTGCAGGACTATTTTTTTGTTTTTTTGCTTTGGAAAATATTTCTCGGATGAGTGGTTCGGCTGTTTTCACCTTACCGCTATCGAGCTCTTTATTGATTGCTTGCCATTCATCTTCAAATGATTGAGCGTGAATCATTGGAGATAGTACAAGATAGCAGAAAAATATGAAGAGATATCTCATGGGGATCATGTTCATTCAATGGATGAAGAGGTGATGATACTTAATTATGATGGCCTTTCCACCAATGTGTAATAATCGTGTTGTTCATTTGTGTGAATGTTCAAAACACCTGCCCTGACCAATCGTACCAATAATCTTGCGGCCCTTCTGTCGGAGATATTTACCAATGTCGAAAAATCTCTGACGGTTGCCCTTCCTTTTTTCTCAATGAAATCGAAAAGGCTTCGTTCTTTGTCACTGATGCTTATCATGAGTGGTTTTGCATCAGGCCTCATGCCTCTAAGAATGCGAATCATTTCTTTGCTTGCAGAAACAGATTCCTCACCTTGCCTTATATACACTTTGTACTCATCCGGTACTTGTGGGTCTTTTACGGCATGTGGTTTTTGATTGCTTTCTTGAACATGAACTATAGCGATGTCCACTCGGTCAAATGGCATGATATACAAATCATAAGTGAGAGGTGGATCACAATAGAAAATGCAAACTCGTTCCACTTCGGACATGATTGTTTTTTCACTTGGTATACCAACGATTCTTCTGTCATCATCAATACCAATGAGGAGATATCCACCTTTTGTATTTGCAAATGCGGTGAGTTCTTTCGCCATTTTTTCAGGTGCGGTGAATTTTCTTTTGAATTCCACAGTAGTGGATTCTCCGGCGCTGATCATGTCTTGAACTTGTGAGCGTCGCATGGCAATGTGCGGGAAAGTGATGACAGAATACTGTCAATTAGGTCAAACGAATAGCCTTTGTCAAAGCAATTGACAAATCCTCGATGAACATGTCAATGGCATATGTATCGGCAAAACCAGGAGTTTGTTTGGGAAGTTTCCCTGATTTCCATGCGCCATGAATTGTTCGAATGAACGCTGCTACGGAAGTCGAGGTGAAATCATGCAAGAACAAACCTGAACCACTGTCTTTTGTCAATTGAGCGAGTGATGACTGTTCGGAAGTCAATACTGCAATTGGTTTTTGCATGGCAATATATTCATAGATTTTTCTCGGTATTTGATATTTGCTCTTGGTTTCTGCGAGGAGTATAGTTGCTTTGCTCATTGCATCAAACAAATCACGATGAGAAATATATCCGGGAAGATGTACATGATCTCGAATGCCGAGCTTGTCAATCAAGGAAATCAATTGTTCATCAACAATTCCGGGAAGGCTGAATAGAACATCTTTTTGTATGTCGGGAGACATTCTGAGCAAGTCGGCAAATCCTTGAAACAATGCAGGCAAATGACCTGACATGTCGGCTTTTCCCGTATGCATGATGACCAATTTCGACTGAGCATTTTGATGAATGTCCACACCAATCAATTCTTCTCGATCATATCCGGCTGGGATGATCAAAACATCATCATGATCCAGAAAACGATAATCTTTGATCATCTGCTCTTTCGCAATTCTTGAAGGCACGATGATTCGAGCGGCTCGGTTAAGCAGATGATGCTCCAATTTCATGTGAGCGGATGACCGAAATTTTTGTGGTTGATCCACGCTAATGCCTTTCGTCCACCCGTCTTGATAATCCAAAATGAAAGGAATTTGATGTCTTTCGGCAATCATATCCGTTATCACAAAATTGCTCAATGGGGGAGAAACAGATAGAATCACTCCGATATCATAATCATTCATGATACCATCTGCCGCCGCAATTGCCATGCGTTTCCATCTAATTGCGGAATCCGGGAAATACACTTGTCCTCTGAGTGGTTTGAGAATTGTTCTTTCGAACCATCCGGGAGATTTCGTATGCTGTTTGGGTGGTGTTTTCGATGGAGTGCTATAAATATGAACACCTGCATCGATCAATTCTTGCAATAATGTTTCATCATAAGTGAGATATGCTTTTGGGGTAGCGGACAATACAACTACCTTCCAACCAATATTGGACAAAGCCTTCGCCATTTTTGATGTACGAATAACTCCGCTCAAACCCATCGGAGGAAAAGAATATGATATGATGAGAACAGTTTTTTTCATGCGATTCAATGATTTTCATCATTACCTTATGTGACCAAAGGGCAAAGTGCGAACAAGTGTTCCGGATCGCAGAATCGCCATATAAAACCCTGATTGGAGATCTTTGGGTAATGATATTTCATGATTTCCTGATGTCAGTGAAGCATTGATCAAACATTCAATCAAGGATCCATCCATGGAATACAATTCCAAGATGGTTTTGTCTTGACTAAACACATCAACACTCAATGCATTTTGTTTTTTCGCGATTGCAAGTTGTCCTTGCACTTTGATCAATCGATTTGGTAAATCACAGATATCTGTCAAAGAGAATATCGGTGTATTGACTGTGACTGCACATGTTCCGCTTGTTCTCTTCACAAAAGATTGATTTCCTATTGCCAATGGAGTGCTCATCGCATCTCCAAGTAGGGCCATGCATTCAAGTTCGAGAAGATCTCCTGTGAGGAGTCTTGTCAATGTATCATTCGCGGCTGTTTCAATTCGTATTACACCGGGTGTATTTTCACGCATTGTTGCGGTGATGTTTTGTTGATTCATCTTCAATGATTTTGGAATCAATAAAGAGCGATTATAGGTGACTTCAAATGAAAGACCGGCGATATTCATGTCTTGCATTGTTGTTGAAGCAATTTTGAATGGAATGATTACCGTTTGACCTGGAGCCGCACTGCGACTTTCACCGATGAGATCAAAGGAACCATTGACATCCTTTGGCTTTGGCTTATTGCCTATCCCTTTCACCGTAATGGTGAACTGCTTGCTACAATTTCCGGCATCAATCAAAAGCGAAACTGTCATGGAATCCACGCTGCTTGCAATCGGGGCATAAGAAATAGTGAAGGTGACGATTTCACCGGGAGTGATGTCTTCCAAGGGTTGTTTTGAGGACACATAACTGAATGGCGAAACAAGTCCAGCAATCGATGCGATGCGAATTCTTTCTTTGCCGGTATTCTTTAGCGTGAATGTCTTTTGTTCAACAATTCCGCTATCGGTCACAGGGAAATCAATAGCAGTTTGATTGATTTCAAATGAGGTTGTAGTCAATGATCCTGACAAATCAATTGTCTTGGTTATGGCGCAAGGCTCGAATGTAATACTGAGTTTTCCATTGAACACACCATCCTGATTTGGAATGAACATGATCATGAAGTCCTTATTTCCACCGGCCAGTATATCTCCTTTGGAGATTGAGGACGCAAAAGGCCCCGAGATTTGCACATCCGAAATGGTTGCATCACCCGAAATGCCAAGAGCGCTTGCTTTGATCATGATACTATCTTTGAGCACATTTTGTGCATCGCATCGAATAAGAGGAATGAATTGATGCGATGTTTTTGACAATGAATAGTTGGCAGACTCTTTTGTTGTTCTGATCACATAATCTCTTTGAACAGAACACTCTTTTGAAGTCAAGGTCACAAACCCTTTGTATTGTCCATCAGTTGGGGGTTCCACCCGAATCTTGATGAATGCCGTGTCTCCCGGCTTGATGACTATTGGCATTGGTGAAAGTACAGTTAGACCACTCGTAGGTTTGGCATCTAGAGTGATATTTGTGGAACCTGTATTTACCACATGAAATATGGAATCTCTTGTGATTGTACAGCCGGACAATGGGATTATGTTTAATTCATTTGTGGGGATGTCGAATTTTGGGAGGCGAACTTCTCCGAGCAATGTACAAAACAAGGTATCCACGCATGAACCAGCCCTATATGGAAGCATCAATTTATCGGAGTAAATAGTTTCCACTGTTGAGGGCGTATATCGAATTGATATTGATGCATTTGAGCCGGGTTTGATCGTGATCGGGAATGTGGATGGTGATATGACCTGGAATGGCGATTTGACGACTGCATTTGAAATGATCAAATCGGCATTTCCTTTGTTTTCAATCACAATGATTGTGTCCTTTGGTTTCACATCGCATGAGAGCCTCATGCCATGATTGATCACTGACACTGACTGCGTTACGCTAGCTTGCTCTTTGAAGCCTCTTAACTGAATGTTTGCAAATGCATTGCAGGTGGATGTTCGGATGGTGGCTTCACCCTTTGTTTCGCCGGGTTGTGTGGGATTAAATGAAAAAGTTAGGGTTGCTGTTTTCCCGGGAGCGAGGATGATAGGTAGAGCAGGTGAAACATATTGAAAACCACTTGGAATGATGATGTCTTTATCCGTAATGATGGCCGTGTCTTTTCCGGAATTGCGTAAAAGACTAGAGCCACTCATGGAGGATTTACATCCATCAAGATTCCCGAAATCTATTTTGGAATCAGGAAATGAAATTGTCACTGTGCGGAATACAACTGTTGTAATGTCGGATGTATCAATACAGCCCTTATCATCCTTTACAATCACCTGATAATTGCCTGCTTTGGAAGCAAAGAATTTTGCTCCTGTACTTTGAGTAGTAGCTCCATTATACAGCCAAGTGAATGTTGATGAAGTGGTTGGGCCGGCTTGTAATTGTACAGTGTCTCCTGCGCATATACGAACTTCTTTTGATGGAGTAATGAATCCATTTGGTTTTGGGAGTATTGTCACAGCCATTTGCACCGATTCATTTGCACATCCGTTTACTCCATTCACTCGCACTCTGTATGAACCCTCGACATTTGCTTTATACACATTCCCATTTGCACCATTGATTGGAGCGCCGTCTTTGAACCATTGATATCCAGTTCCATTGGGATAGGAATTTTCCACTTTCAATGTTACATCGGTGCCTTCGCAAATAGTAGTGGTACCCAATGCAGTTATGATTGGTATTGCAGGTACAGGACGAAATGCGGAAAATGCTCCAAAACTTGTTTCATTATAAGATCTTCCTTTTGCTAGATAGGGGAACTGCGAACAGGCAATACTATCGATTTGATTATTCGGTGCTCCATAACGAAAACCATAAATTCTATAATTGACGGTATCGCCACAGGGCAAGGGATTGATGTCGAGATATGTCACATTTGCAGTACCCGTGATATTTGCGACCACCTCCCAATTTCCGATCATGTCTCCACGAACATAATTTTTTCCATCCTGAGGAAGTGCCGAAGGCGATTTAGCGCCACGCATGATCAAATACCCTTGATACTGATCCGCGGGATATGGGTCCACCAGTTGATTCCATGAAAGATTGACGCCCGCTTGCGAAACAGTACCGGTAACCGTTGGAGCATTCCATTGTGGAGCTCGAATTTGACGCCAAAACTGACTATTCTCTGAAGCTTGCGGGAGAATGCTGTAATTGGGAAGTGTTGGGGTTTCAATTGCTGAATGCAATGTTTTGGCATTGCCGGGATTCGGCATGATATAATCCGCAGGTGAAAGTCCCGGATATACAAATACATTCGCAGTTATGCCACCGGGAATTTCATGATACAGTTTTGCACCGATGATTCCGTCGAAATATGCGGTTCTGTATGCAACCGAACCATGACCCAGTGTATGATGATTATTCCCACTCGCATCAGTCAATTGCATCATGTCGCCACTTTGTGCGATGTTCAAGGCATTGGCTGCCCAATCGGTGGTTGAGAATACAACTTTGTCAAACAAACTTGCATCTTCAGCACCCACAGTAATTGACCCATCATTCGGGATTGCATCCAATGCAATGGAAGTACCCCTATGAAAAATCAGAATGACGGTTCCGGCACGGAGATTTTTCCATAATGCGACATTCTTGAATGTCACACCACCTTGCCAAGTACCACTTGCGCTATTATCTCGCAAAGTAAACCCAACAAGATCAAAATTATCCTTCAGCACAAGTAGTTCTGTGTATTCCCCAATGGGAACAGCTACAATGTTCTTATACTCACTAATCACAATGTCTTGTGAAAATGATGAAACCGTTTGTATCATCAATACAAAGGCAATGAACAGCAGCTTGGAATAGGAAAAAGATGGAGGTAAAAACATGCGCATGAATGTATCCTGGAAGAACCCGAAATCAATAGCACAATTTAGTGGATTCACCCCGATTGACCAATGTTTGCGAGTGAATGTGGATAAGACGATTGGATGATTCTTTTTTATCATGAGAGATATAAAAAAAGCCGAGTAAAATACTCGGCTTAATAGTGTTTTCCAGGATGCTTAGTTTCCTCCTCCGGGGAAGGAAAATGGGGCATAGTCCACCGGAACAATGAATTCAGTCTCTGCGGGTGGTTTAGTGGAAACTTCCTTTGCAATGAGTTTCATGATGGTATCTCCATCTTTGTCTTTACTGTGAATTTCCAAAGGGAAATATGTTGCAGCATCTCAGATGCTGCAACATATTTCCCTTTGGAAATTCACAGTAAAGA
>JBJTFZ010000245.1:0-9255 GCA_046093685.1 bacterium | reverse complement strand
GTAATATTTTCAATTGTTTGGCCTGCAAATTACGCACCAAAAAATCTTTTTCCAAAGTTATTCACATAGAATTAACGGCGATAACATGGATTTTGGTGAAGCAACGACTTATCAGTAACTTGCATTCATGCGAAATAGAACATTAACCGCAAATACACTCCTTTCCGGAGTAGGAACGATTCGGGGTAATTCCTTTGAATCGTGCTTTGCTTTGCGTGATGCATTATTGGCAATCGTATTGTTTTCCTCGGTCGTTCCCCTCTGATTTGGCCTTAAATTTCTGCCTTCGCAGAAACTCAGCCTATCCGCCATTTGCGAGTCTATACAATAGACAACTCACAACACCATATCCTTACTGAATTTTGGAGAATAATACCATGTCTGAATATATACCTCGATATGCCGTAAAAGCCGATGAAGTCTTACAAGAACTTGGAAAATACATCCTTGCCGATGGTTTCGAAATTGTATTTGATGAAACCGGGAGTCATGGGGCCTTTTTGAAGGATGCCAAAACAGGTAAAGAATATTTGGATTTCTTTACTTGCTTCGCCTCAACTCCCATCGGGATGAATCATCCCAAGATGTTAACACCGGAATTCATTGATCATTTAGGCAGAATATCCATAAATAAGCCATCAAATTCGGATTTGTATTCTGAGGCGATGGCAAGTTTTGTGAAAACTTTTTTTACGATTGCCGTCCCCAAGCCTTTCTCATACAGTTTTTTCATTGAGGGTGGGGCAATGGCAATTGAGAATGCCTTGAAAATTGCCATGGATTGGAAGGTAAGGAAGAATTTTTTGAAGGGTTATACAGTAGAGAAGGGACATCAAATACTGCATTTTCGTCAAGCTTTTCATGGAAGATCCGGTTATACGATGTCTTTGACAAATACAGATCCTACAAAGACAGCTTTATACCCCAAGTTTCAATGGCCTAGAGTATTGAATCCCAAGATGAAGTTTCCAATAGACGAGCATATCAATGAAGTCATCGCCTTGGAGAATGAGTCGATTGAACAAATCAAGAAAGCATTTTTGGACAACAAGGATGACATCGCGGCCATTATCATTGAGCCGATTCAGGGTGAAGGTGGCGACAATCATTTCAGGTCGGAATTCTTACAGTCACTTAGAGAGCTTGCTGATGAGAATGAAGCATTGTTGATATTCGACGAAGTTCAAACCGGAGTTGGTCTCACAGGTTCAATGTGGGTTCATGAACAATTGGGAGTTACACCGGACATCATGGCATTTGGTAAAAAAATGCAAGTTTGTGGTGTTGTTGCAACAAATCGAATCGATGATATTCCGGATCATGTGTTCAAAGTATCAAGCAGAATCAATTCCACATGGGGTGGAAGTTTAACAGACATGGTTCGTGCAACTCGTTATCTGGAAATCATCGAAGAAGATAATCTCATTGCAAATGTTCAGCAAGTTGGAGCATCATTGCAGGCTTCATTGACTTCATTTTGCGGTGAATTTTCATCTATCATGAGCAATGCACGCGGGCGAGGATTATTTTGTGCTTTTGACATGAAGGATGCTGAAACACGAAATGCTTTCAGAAATCATTGCATGGATGCAGGATTGATAATTTTGGGTTGCGGAGATCATTCGGTCCGATTCAGACCACCCTTGAATTTATCGCCTGATGAGTTGCAACAAGGTCTTGCAATCATACATGAAGCATTGAAGAAAACATCATGAAAAAAGGGTCGCCGATAATGGAGACCCTTATCTTTTTATTTGATCAAGTCATTGATTGTAATGAGCAAAAACAATATCAGCAAAAGTGCTACACCTATTTGCTGAATGATCATCTTGATTTTGATGGGCACTTCTTTTCTCATGATTCCTTCGATGATGATGAACACGAGATGTCCGCCATCCAAAGCGGGAAGTGGGAGAATATTGATGACTGCAATGGACACAGATAGAGAAGCAATCAACAATAGGAAACTTGTCCACCCTTGTTCTGCTTGTTTTCCGGCAATTTTTGCAATCTTGATTGGCCCACCCAGACTATCGGAAACTGACATTGTTCCTTGGAAGATTCCTGAAATTGTTTTGAAAAACAATGTCACATTCATCACGGTTTGATCAAAGCCGAGTGCCGCTGATTCTGTCAATGAATAATCGATATGTTTTGTTGGACCGGAATACTCCTGCATTGTTTGTACTCCGATGCGATGCCTGTTCAAGGAACCGTCATAGGCAGGAGTGATGGTGTCATTCAAATTATTTGAGCCGCGCTTCCAAGTCACGATCATTGGTTTTGCTTTGTTGTTTTGCACAAGTTCCACAAATTCTTCAACACCATACATTGGTTTTCCATTTATTGAAAGGATGGTGTCTCCTATTCGAATTCCTGCTTTTTCGGCAGGGGAAATCGTTTCAACTCCGGCAACAACAACTCGTAAACCCTCAGGAGAAATACCGAGTCCTTTTTTTTGCGTCATTGCATCTACAAGATCTTTCCCACCGGCACGAATCACTACTTTTTGGGAAGCTCGCAAAACGGTGATGGTTCTATCTTCGCCAAAATTTTCAAGAGTCAATGCTTTGGTGACATCTTCCCATGATTCTGTCCGAACATTGTTCACTTCAAGAATTTTATCACCCGCTTGCATGCCGGCTTTACCTAAAACGGAACCGGATTGAACCGATGCAATTGTGGTTATTGTGCTTATGTCTTTTCCATCTGAAAAATTCACACCTGAATAAATCAAAAAAGACAATATGAAATTGAAAATCACTCCGGCGCTAATGACGGCAGCTTTTTTCCATGCGCTTTTTGAACGAAATTCATATGGCTTTGGCTCGCTATGCATTTGCTCTTTGTCAAAGCTTTCATCTATCATTCCTGATATCTTCACATATCCGCCAAGAGGTAAAAGGCAGAATCTATAATCAGTGTGATCTCCTCCATCCCAATCTTCGGGTAAATCTCCAAAAGTAAACCCTGTTATTTTATTCCAACCGAATAAACGCATGCCCATGCCAATTGCAAAAATCTCGGCACGCATTCCTGTGGCTCTTGCAATAAGAAAGTGACCCAGCTCATGTATCGACACAATGATGAGAATCACTTTGGCGAATTGTATCAATAAATTCAAAGATTCCATGTATAATCCTAATTTCGTCGTAAGAATGATGCTGATTGACGCTGAATCAAAGTATTCAGTGCATGAAAGAGTAGTTAGCGCAAAGCAATTGCAAAATCAATGATGTCTTGGGGAATTCCCTCATGATTTGTTTTGTCATCATCTGCCGCAATATGCAATGGTAATGGAGTTGGTGCATGACCTGTATAAAATGCTGTGTAAAAACCGCTGTCTGCATGAGCATAGGCATCTTTCACCATGCGATAAGCCACCCAACTTGCGCGAATGATATCTGAGACAGCTGCTTTCCCGCCCCTTTGAAAGTAACTCATGTCCACAGTGCGAATCTCATGAAGCACATTTCTTTTTTTGAAGATATCTTCAAGTGTTTTTCTGATCGTATGTAAATCCTGATCATATCCTTCGGCAACAATAATGCGCGTGTCTCTGTCTCTTTCTTCAATCATTGTGGCAAGATGTTCATAATCAACATTTTCGCCGGGACAAATCACATACTCTGCGCCGGCAGCAATTCCTGAGTAAAAAGCAAGATATGCTGAATCCCTTCCCATTGACTTTATGAGATACACCCTTCTGTGAGAAGATGCTGTGTCTTTGATCCATTCAAGCATTTCATGGCTTTTGTCAAGAGCACTATAAAAGCCAATAGATGAACCGAATTCATTGCATACATCATTGTCAATCGATCCGGGCGCACACAAAATCTTTGTTTTGATGTTTTCTGCTTGAATCATCGTATTGATGGCATGTGAAGCCTTGATGCTTCCATTGCCTCCGCACACAAAAAGATAATCGATGCGATTATCATGAAGATTTCTGGCAGCAGTTTCCTGCAAAATGGGGTCGGTCGCAAGCTCGGGAACTCGTACGGTTCCCAAAATCGTACCACCCGCAGATGCAATACCGGCGACAGATCCCTTGTCCAATTTCCGAAAATCATTGTATATCAATCCTTTCCAGCCGTCAAGAACACCCCAAACGGAGGTTTCGGGTCGCATATTGAGTGTGGAGCGAACTATCGCGCGAATGAATGCATTCATTCCTGAACTGTCACCACCACCTGTAAGGACTGCAAATTTCATTGAAGAATTCCTATTAATCGTTTATCGTCCAAGAAATTCCGGGGCTCTTTTTTCGATGAATGCTTTAACGCCCTCGGAATAATCATGAGATTCACCGGCCAATTGTTGATACTCAGCCTCGAGTTCTAGCATATGTTCCAAATTTGCAGATTGCGCATTTTGCAAGAGTAATTTCACATATCCATAACTCTGCGTTGGGCCTTCCGCATATTTTGCAGCCATAGCCTCCAAACCCTCTTTAAATGCACCCGGATGCAATACTTGATTCACCATTCCAAGGGATAGTGCTTCATCCGAGGAAATTGGTTTGTTCAGTGTTGCGAATTCAAAAGCTTTGGCATACCCCAACATTTTGGTATAAAAAAATGTTGCGCCTGAATCAGGAATGAGGGCAATGCCTATGAAAGCTTCAACGAATTTGGCGGAAGCACTCATGATTCGGACATCACAGGCAAGTGCAAGAGAAAGTCCTGCACCTGCGGCAACGCCATTGATTCCGGCAATAACGGGTTTTGGAAGAGTTGTGATAAGACGAATGATGGGATTATAGCGCCTTTCCAGAGAGTCTTTCAGAGATCGTTTTCCACCACCCGAAGGAGCGTCTTTTAAATCCTGTCCGGAGCAGAATGCTTTCCCTGCGCCTGTCAATACCACACATCGTATTTCATCGGTGTCATGGGCATATTGGAATGCAGTCTGCAATTCCGATGTGAGTTGTTCATTACACGCATTATACGAATCGGGTCTGTTCAATGTGATGGTAAAGACGCCGGACTGCAAGGTTGTGATGATCGTTTCAAAAGTCATGTGGAAATTTCCTTTATGATATGCCTGCAACTTGTCTCACTGCCATCATTTCAATGAATTGTTTGAAAAGATAGTCCGAATCATGAGGTCCGGGCGCAGCTTCGGGATGATATTGAACCGAAAACACCGGTAATTCGCGATGCCTTATGCCTGATAAGGTCTGATCATTCAAATTGATGTGTGTTGCCTCAAGCGAAGAAGGCAAGCTTTTTTGATCTACGGCAAAACCGTGATTTTGAGAGGTGATTTCAATCTCACCGGTCAACAAATTTTTCACGGGATGATTCGCCCCGCGATGCCCGAATCTGAGTTTGTATGTTTGCGCGCCAAATACCAGGCTCAATAATTGATGTCCAAGACATATTCCGAATGTTGGAATGCCATGTTTCATGAGATCCCGTATTGTATTGATTGCATGAACGGCAGCAGCAGGATCACCGGGGCCATTGCTGAGAAAAATGCCATCCGGATTGATGGCGAGTATTTCTTCCGCAGTGGATTGAGCAGGAAATACTGTGACACGGCATCCATACATCGCAAGCCTGCGAAGGATGTTTTTTTTGATGCCATAATCGATTGCTGCGATAGAAAAGATTGTGTCTTGCGAGGAAAGAGCATTTTGTAGAAAAGCTTCTTTCTTTGGTTCAAAGACATATGGTGACTTGCATGTTACTCCAAGTGTCAGGTCCAAGCCCTCCATGGATGGAATGGCCTGAACTTCGGAAAGCAATGTCTTAGAATCTTTGCCTTGAGCTGATACGATGCCTCGCATCACACCCTCACTTCGCAATACTCTTACCAATTGTCTGGTGTCAATTCCTTGAATTCCAATTTTTCCCTGTTCCTTCATGAGATCCTGCAAAGAACCTGTTGCGCGGAAATTTGAGTAGGTCCTTGAGCATTCTTTTACGATGATACCTTCCACTTTCAGTGAATCAGATTCAAAATCTTCAGGATTTATTCCATAATTACCGATATGAGGGTATGTGAAAGTCATGATTTGTCCGGTATAACTCGGATCGGACATAATTTCTTGATACCCGGTAATCGAGGTATTGAACACAACTTCACCCTTAGCCTCGGATTGAAGATCTCCAAAGGCCTGGCCGTGAAAGATCATGCCATTTTCAAGGGCTAAAACCGCATCATGATTCATGATTTTTTGCAATAATCAATTAGAGAAGGAAAGTTTGGCAAAAATAGGAAAATTCGAGCAGATAAGGGGCTTTGTTGTGGTTATTTGAAGTAAGCGATTCATTCGAAGAAAAGGTCGATGATCCTGTGATTGTATGCCGTTTCAATTGTCTCTGAAGATGCAGGTGGATGGTTGTTCACAAACTCTCTCCCAATTGCCATTTTTTCTTTGTTCAGTCCATAATTCCCTTGTAATTTGCCCATATTCCTTCAAAAGAAACATTCATCATATTTATCACATTCATATACGGAGTCATATCATGCAAATGGTAACTTCTTTTGTGCGCAAGACCTTGTTTCTTGTGCTTTGCATGAGTCTTGCTTTGCAAGTCTCAAATGCGCAGTCAAAAAGACGTGCATACGTTGAAAAATATACGGGAGCTTGGTGCCAGTATTGCCCAAATGGTGCAGTGGCTTTCGAAGAATTGGGAAAGCAATACACCGATGAAGAAGTCATCATGGTTGCCGTTCATCAAAATGACGGTATGTCGATGACCAATCAAGGTGATTTTCAACCATATATCAATGGTGTTCCAAGTGGTTCTGTGAACAGACTCTATAATGGAGTTGGGCCTCAGACATGGGCGGGATATATTCCGGGCATCATCAGTCAGGATGCTGCTGTGGAAGTGAACCTGAAGAATGTTTCATTCAATAGTGGAACACGCCGTGTGACATGCCAATTGGAAGCAAAAATCAATCGCGATATTTCAGGTCCGGTGCGCGTGAATGTTGTTGTTGTTGAAGATAGCGTGATCGGATCAGGCTCACAGTTTGATCAAGTGAATGCATTCAACACACAATCAGGTCACCCATTTTATCAAAGAGGCAATCCGGTAAAGAACTACCCTCACAGACATGTTGCTCGTTTCATGGCTGATGGTACATGGGGTGCAACCGGAGTTATTCCTGATAATCCCAAAGCAGGCGCAGTCTATACCAAAAACTATTCATTTACTGTGAATGCCTCTTGGAAACCAGAGCGCATGTCACTTGTCGGGCTTGTTCAAAAGTATTCAGGTGATGTTGCTTCAAGAGAAATTCTTCAAGCAGTTGAAGAATCATTGCTCATTCGTAGCACCAGAGCCACTTTGGAGCAAGCAGAAACACCATATTTGAAAGTGGCTTCCGGTGGGAAGAAAACACAAGTCATCAAAGTCACAAATGACAATAATTTTGACTTGACATTTGATCTTGCGGTCAATGATTCAAAATCAACATTGCCTGTTGATTGGACTGCGAGTGTTGAACCCGCTACGGTTCAACTTGCGAAAGGCGCATCAGCTGATGTTACAGTCACGATCAATGCACCTGCCTCAATCCCTGAAGCCGAATTGGCATCCGTGGTAATCGATGCAATTCCTCAGCCTGTTGAAAACACCAATCCGAAAACTACCAGCACAACAGTGTATGCATTGCCCGAAATCGCAAAAGCCGCTGTTATTTATGATCTGAATACCGTTCAAAACAATGATGCGTATAAAAGTGCAATCGGATCCGAACCACGATTTGGTCAAGGTCTCGTAAAACTTCCTAACAATGCAACATTGCTCAATGCATATAAAGATCAATTGCAAGTGTTCGTGATCAGCGTATTCGGTGGCGGACTTTTGAATGGCCAAATCTATAATGGACTTCCAATTGGTACTACAACTGATGCAGCTCCTTTGGCAAAGACCGTTTCCGACATGCTTGCAGCTGGGAAGCGAGTGTATCTATCAGCTCCTCAATCAATGTGGTGGGCTTTTGATAAAACAACGGCAACTGCTGCCGGAAAATCCCAAGATGTCATCAACTTCTTTACAAATACTTTGAAACTTCAATTCGTAAAAACTGAGCAACGCTATACACTCAGTGGTAATACCGTGACTTTGAAACAATATGGTGTAAAAGGATTTGATAATGATTCAATCGGTGATCAATTCAATGGAATGTCCAATCAGAATTTCTCGAGTTATACATTCTTCACCGATATTTTCAAACTTGCATCCGGTTCGCCTTGCGTTCCTGTAATCTACTCAGACAATAGCAATGCAAATCTCGTTGGTGTGCGCTATACTTCTCCTCAAGGTGGCAAGCTTGTATTTGTCACTCAACCAATTGAAGCTTATGACAATCTTGTTCCTCGCGAAACATTCATGACAAAATCTCTCGAATGGCTCGCAGGCGACATCTTTGTTGCAGCCAAAAAACCTGTATTGACATTGAACACGGAAGTAAAGTTCGGTCCATTGGAACTTGGACAGAAAAAACAAATGCAAACAGAAATCAGCAATACAGGCGAAGGTGATTTGAATGTAGCTTCAATCGGCATCAGTGGTTCCAGTGCTTCTGTGTTTGCAATCATTGACAAGCCTGCGCTTCCATTCACATTGAAGCCGGGTGAGAAAAAATCCATCAATGTTGAATTCACTCCAAAAGATGTAAAATCATACTTGGCTTCACTTGACTTTACTTCCAATGATGGTGGTGTAGACAATTCAACTTCGGGTATCGATCTTGTTGGTGAGGGAATTCAAACAGTTCCTGATAAGCCGGCACTTGCCGGAGTTGCTGATCTTAATCTAGGTCAAACAACCACAAACGCAGAAAAGACATTGTCCTTGAACAACAATGTTGATGTTGAAGTAAAAGTGACAGGCGGAACAATCACCGGAGCTGACAAAGATGCGTTCTCTGTGAACATCAAGGAAACCATTGTTCCTGCGGGACAAAAATTCCAAACAAAAGTGACATTCACACCAAATCGTGATGGTGTCCACAATGCTGTGTTGACATTGAACACATTGATTTCATCAACAGGTAAAACCGGTACTTATACAGTCAACCTTGTTGGTGAGAAACAAGCAGCATCAGGAATCAAAGAAGATTTGGCATTGACCAGTTCAGTGCAAATCATGCCGAATCCAACTGCAAATGATGCATTTGTATCATTCTCAGTAATTGAACCATCGCTATTGACAATCACAGTTCCTTCATTGAATGGTGAAGTGATGTACACCGCCAAGGATCGCTCATTCGATCCAGGTGCACATGCAT
>JBJTFZ010000244.1:0-2602 GCA_046093685.1 bacterium | reverse complement strand
GCCGAAGAAAGTTTTTCATTTCATTGGGGATTACTTTCAATATTCGGTACAACACCATTCACTTCCGATTCATGGGGTGCATTCACAGATCAAGCACCTTATCTGTCTTTGGGTGAAACTCCATTTGTGAATCCTCCGCTTCCTATGTGGGGTATGGTTGCTTGGTCAAAAACTTTTGGCGAGACATTACCTTCCACTAGAATATTTTCCTGCATATTGGCGGCACTTGCCATCTTTTCTTTGTATTCGATTGCCAAGAACATATTGACATCCAAACAAGCGATGTTCGCAGCAGGTTTATTAGCTGGTTCTTTGATTTGGAATGACATTGCCAGGCATGCAACCACGGAAATCTGGGGTATTTCATTCACATTGATGTCGCTGGCATTATTCATTAGTCTGCTTAAAAATAGGATGACCCTCTTGAAACCCATTCTATTGTCATTTCCTCTGATTGTTTCATCAAGCATGCTTTTTCTTTCATCTTTTGAAGGAATGGTCATGTTATTTATTCTGTCAATCATGTATGTAATCATTTTCAAGCCACAACTTCAAAATGCAATCATCGGATGCATTTCCATTCTGATTGGATATCTGATTGGATATATGTGGTTTCTTCAAATGGATTTGCCCTTTGCTTCTCAAGTGATGGATGCCTTGATGAATGTCCAATTATTGCCCGGACCTCATGATATACAAACGCTATTGTTGGATGGATCAATTCTTCCCTTTGCATTGATCGGAATCTTTATTGGCAGTAAAGCGCTAATCAAGAATGGTTCGCAACAATTGATTTTAGCATTCAAGTTCACTACGATTTGGTTGATTATCTCATACCTGGTGGGTGGTTTTTCTGCATTTGCATTGATACCTACGATCATCATCTCTTTGATTGGCATACATGGAATCCTAGAGCATATTCATACACCAAGAGTTATCGCAATCATCATTGCCTCATCATTTCTCTTGGCGATGTTTGGCATTGCCCCAAGACTTCTCGAAGGCATTACTCGAATACTGACTGAACATTCGTTTTCAGTGTTTGGCCTTATCCCATTGATACTCGGCTCCGGAATTCTGTTACTGGCAATATTTCTCAAAACATCGACACTCAAATTGATTATTCATGAAGCAATGTCACGAATTTTAATCGCTCTCGTGATTGCCGCTCTGGTGAAAGTCGCATTTGCAAATCTATTGGGTAAAACAAGAATTCAGAAAGAAGCATTGGCAGAATACAATCATCCAATGCATGTTCAGCAATTGAATAATAAAGGTTAAGATTACATGACACAGGAATTGACAATCGACACATTCAAAGAATTGATATTTGATTTTGAACAACACAAAGAATGGAGCTATGCTTCTGACATTCCATGCATCATTGACTTCTGGGCTCCATGGTGCGGGCCTTGCAGAGCAGTGGCTCCCATATACGAGGAATTATCCGAGCTTTATGCAGGAAAAGTGAATTTTTATAAAGTCAATACCGATGAGCAACAGGAATTATCTGCAATGTTTGGAATACGAAGCATTCCTTCATTCTTGTTTGTGCCTGTAGGTGAGAATCCCAAAATGGCCCCCGGCGCTCTACCTCGCGAGATTTTCATTGAAGCAATTGAAAAAGAATTACATGTTTCATTGGATTGAGTACATCATTGGAACTATTCATAGCATTGTCAGCCTCGACGCTAATAGGAGTCTCGATTGGTCTATTCGGTGCCGGTGGTTCCATACTCATCATGCCTGTTTTAGTGTATGCATTGGATTTGCAACCATCGATTGCAATCACATATTCGCTCGGAATCGTTGGACTGAGTTCTAGCATTTCTGCATTCAAGGCATCATCACGGACAAAACTTCAAATCTTTCCTATGCTCGCTCTTGGAGCACCCGCAATGTTAACAACGCTTGCTACTCGATCATACTTCATCCCAATTTTGCCAACCATGTTTACCATTGGAGAAGTAAATCTCAATCGTGAATCATGTACAATGATGGTATTGGCTCTTCTTATGCTCATCGCCGCATGGAGAATGATCTTTCAAAGAGAAGGAATTTCAAATGTTTCTTCATTCAGCATATACTATTTGATAGCAAGTGGAATTGGGATTGGGTTGATTACGGGATTCACGGGCATTGGCGGAGGCTTTCTGATAGTACCCTTAATGATTTTTATTTCCGGCATGAACATGCAAGAAGCAACTTATGCTTCCATGATTCTCATTGCTTTGAATACACTTCCTTCATTCGCAATTGATCTCCTTTCCGGAAAATCAATTCATTACCCTCTCTTTGTCACCCTTGCATTGTTTTCCATTCTTGGAAGCTTTGGCGGAATTTTCATTGCGCGATTCATTCAACAACAAAGGTTGAAACAACTATTTGGAATGATGATAGCCTTCCTTGCCTTTTATATTTTCATTAATGAACTATAAAAAAAGCCCCAACCATTGAAGGTTGGGGCTTTTTAAAAACTTTTCCATTCATCATCTAATGATGCTGAAAGGAACCGATGTTGTTGCACCGCTTTGTGAGCGGATGGTTACAGTGTATCGTCCTGCTGCAAATGTTGATACCGGCAATTGCAATGCATGTGCAC
>JBJTFZ010000243.1:0-2991 GCA_046093685.1 bacterium | reverse complement strand
CTTCATCTTTATACATTCTAAGAAGCCCTGTAGCTTCGATATACTCAATAGCTAGTTCATGTGGATTCATGGAGGTTTTGAGATCCTTGAATCGATGAATCATTCCGGTGAAATCCATTGATGCTTGAACTGCTCTTTTTTGCAAGTCGGGGATGGTTGCAGCTTGTTCAAATGCGGTGAAGAGTGGAATGGAAGATTGCGCGGACACTTCATTTAATTTTTTTAAAGTGGTGGGGCCTATTCCGCGAGCAGGTTCATTGATGATGCGCATCAAACTTTCAGAATCCTGTGTATTGCAGAGGAGTCTCAAATATGCAACGGTGTCTTTGACTTCCTTTCTTTTATAAAAAGAAACACCGCCAATGATTGTATAACCGATTCTTCCTGAACGCAAGGCATCTTCGAGTGAAAGTGACTGTGCATTTGTTCGGTAAAGAATGGCGATGTCTTTTGATGCCATACCACCATGTGATAACTCATGCTGAATCATACGCATGATTTTTTCTGCTTCTTCTCTGTCATCTCTGGTTTCAATTACTTTGATAAGATCGCCTTCCGGGTTTTCGGTCCAGAGAGTCTTTTGCAATTGCTTCCGATTGCGTGCAATAACCGAATCTGCCGCAGCAAGAATTGTTTGTGTTGAACGATAATTCTGTTCAAGTTTTACCGTAACTGCATCGGGATAATCTTTTTGAAAATCCAGAATGTTTCTGATGTCTGCTCCACGCCAGCGATAAATGCTTTGCGCATCATCGCCAACAACGCATACATTGTGATGTCCGCCGGCAAGCAATTTCACTGCGATATACTGCGCTCTGTTTGTATCCTGATATTCATCCACCATGATATGGGAAAAGCGTTGTTGATACCTTTGCTTGATTTCAGGAGAAACACTAAGAAGACGAATGATATTGAGTAGAATATCATCAAAATCCATTGCATTGTTGATGCGAAGTTTTCTTTCATATTCTTTGAAAATCAATCCTGTTTGCTTTTCATGAATATCTTGTGCGGAGGCCTTATATTCCTGCCAAGATATCATCTGGTTTTTTGCCTGTGAAATACGAGATTTTACACTTTGGGGTGTGAACTGTTGGGCATTGATTCCGGCATCTTTCATGATTTGTCGAATCATGCTCATGGTGTCATCCGTGTCATAGATGCTGAATGAAGAGGTATATCCAATCTGCTCTGCTTCCATTCTTAATATGCGAGCGAAGATTGAATGAAATGTTCCTGCCCAAATAGATCGTGCTTTTGTCTCACCCACTAATTGTGAAATTCTTGATTTCATCTCCTCGGCGGCTTTATTGGTGAATGTCAGCGCCAGAATCGAAGAAGGTTGAATGCCTTGTGATAGCAGATATGCAATGCGATAGGTGAGTGTTTTGGTTTTCCCGCTGCCTGCACCTGCAATAATCAGCACAGGTCCATTGATTTGCATCGCCGCTTGTTTTTGTGCGGGATTCAATTCATCAAGAAAATCAGTTGAATCATCATGTTGTGATTGCGGTATTAATTTCATGTGGTTAATCATGCTGTATGAGTTGGAAATGCAATGGCCCTAATGCAATCTACGGATTTGCGAGTGAGCAATACAAAAAAGGCGATCATGAAGATCGCCCTTAGTATATTCGGCGAGCATCAAAACTCGACATTGATACCGATGGTTGGAATGATTCCAGCTCCTGCAAAGTTCACCACGCCCCTGCCTTGTCTTTGGTCAAATCTGAAATTGTTGGCATTCTTTCTATTGTATACATTCTGAATGTCGATATATGTAATCATGAGAAAACCCTCGAAATTCCATCGTCTGTCTAGGCGGAAGTCCATGGAGTGAAAATCAGGGAGCCTTGTTCCGGAATTGTATTCTTCAAAATTCAATTGACCATATTGAGCTGAGTTTGGATTTTCTATGAACGGAGTTGATGGTGCTCCGGATGAATATCGAAACTTTGTGCTGATCTCCCAATTTTCATTGAATCGATATCCTGCCGCAATATTGAAAATGATTCTTGTATCGAATGCACCAGGTCTTTCAATGCCATCCAAACCGGAAAATCTCGATTCATTGATCGTCAAACTCATCAGACCATAGAGCGGAATATCACCCATTTTCTTTTGGATGAATGCTTCCACGCCGCGAGCATATCCTGTGGAAGAACTGATGAGAGGTTCTAGTCCGAATGGAATGTCATTTTGGACATCGTCGAATCCTGCTGGTGCAAGCACTGCCTGAGGCCTAAACACTCTTGCGGCATAATTTGCATACCACTTATAATATCCTTCTACTTGAAATTTCAAATCGGCCGCCAATTGCAATTCATATCCAAGAACGATTTGATCTGCTTGTATTGCTTTTAA
Source organism: bacterium (assembly GCA_046093685.1). GTDB lineage: Bacteria > Bacteroidota > Ignavibacteria > Kapaibacteriales > UBA961 > UBA961. The sequence continues at coordinate 627 of JBJTFZ010000243.1, read as the reverse complement.
GTTTTGCTGATTTGTTGCATCACCCATCAACCAAATGAATGAAGGTGATTGATAATATCTTCCAATGCTCATATTGAGAGTCGATACGGGATTTATAGTATAGGATATCGTTGCTCTTGGTGAAAGATATGTTGTCTCAGAAAGAAAATCATAATAATCCAATCGTGCTCCGATTGTTGCTTTCCATGAATCGGAATTGAGTACCAATGTGGCATGAGTCGCATTTCGAAATGCAGTGAAATTGCTGTCTACCGAAAGGCCTATTGGTTTGCCTTCGAGATTTCTTCTGAATCGCGGATCCAAAAACAATTCATAGTCCAAAAGCGAAGCAAACTTGACAATGTTTCCAACAATGATTTCCGTTCCGGGTGAAACTTGCAAAAACAAATCTGTTCGCAAACTATTATCACCTTCTTTGGATGAATTGTTGAAGAGTGTTGCAAGTGTTGAATCTCTTTGTGTTGTATTGAATGCGGAATATGTTCTTCCGAGCGTGACAAGAGCATAGCCATTCATGCCGGAGCCTGTTATCAAATGCTTCCATGTCAATCCGGAAAAATATTGATCCTGAGTAGGTGCATTGATTCGGGAATTTGAATATCGATCTTCTTCATCGGTATTGTTGAA
>JBJTFZ010000242.1:0-2132 GCA_046093685.1 bacterium | reverse complement strand
TTATCGCACAGGATATATCCCGTAATCACTTCTCCATCAGGATCAATGGTAGTGATTTCCATGGATTCAATCTTTACTTGCGACATGGAGGTTGGTGTGACTGATGCGCACTGATTATAAAAATCATGAAATCGCTTACCATTAATGAACTTCGTTTCAGCAGGAACAAGAATTGTCGACCCATTAGGTCCCTGAAATGACCCAAGCGCCGCCGGACGAGAGCCTTGGCAACCGGGTGAAATATCATTGGAGAGAATGGTTGCTTTACCTTTGGTGACAAAGGGGCCCTCGGCATGTAAAACTGTGGAAGCGAAAAGGATGGAACAGAGAAGCAAAGAAATCATCATGGTGATCTGTAGTTGATTTTACAACCAAAAGAAGCAATGACATCTTTTGGAATCGATAGATTGGATAATATGGCTTTTGCCGTATTCTTCAAATGCGGTGTTGCCAATTCAGGGAATTTTCCATTATCATCAATGATTCCTTGATAGACAATCCTCCATGTTGCAGAGTCATTGCGAATCACGAATACCTGTGGAGTATATGCGGCATTGAACATGCGGGCAATGCTTTGAGTATGATCCTGCAAATATGGATAGACTATTGAGTCTTTATTGATTTTATTCTGCATTTCATCCAATGTTTCATCTTCGTATAATAGTGAATCCATTGGATTGATTGCAATGAGTGGAATGCCGAGAGGAGCAAATTCTCGGTGAAAATCATTCATTCTTCGGATGTATAACTCAGCAAATGGACAATGGTTACAAGTGAAAACAATTGCAATTGCTTTTGCTTCGGGGAATTGCTCAAAAGAAAAGGTGTTTCCTTGAGCCGTGGGAGCCTTGAAAGGTGAGATCACTTTACCAATGTTTGATGTATCGATTGCCAATGAAGGAATCAATGTCAACAACCAAACGATGAATGATATGCAGATTTTTAACATTATTTAACAAATGTTCGAACAATGACTTGTTTGGTTTTCATGTCGGTCAGTCGGACTGAATAAAAGCCTTTCGGTAGAGCACTCACATTGATTGGTACACCTTTTTCGGGTTGAGGAAGCATCATAATGGTTTTTCCATTCACATTCTGAATGCTCGCATAATATAGATCAATGTCTTTGGAATCAATCATGATTGATTCAGTTGCAGGATTTGGGAATATAGATATCGAAGAAAAGTCGATAGGGTCTTCACTCACTTCCGTGGGTGGAACAACAACAAATTGTTGCATCATTCCATCATCTTCATGATTGGAGAAATGACAGTGATACATGAAAGGATGAAGTGGATCTGCATAATCCACAAAACGAGCTATGAATGTTGCAGATTCATTTCTTGGAAGATAGAGAACATCTTTCCACCCAATTTCATGTTGTCCGACTGCTGATGCATTTCCATTTCTTGCAATGATATTGAATTGCACATCATGAATGTGAAATGTATGGCCGAATACATTGCTATTGGTGATTGTCCACTTTTGAGTTGAATTCATCGGAATTGTTTTATCTATTCTATTGATGTAGAAGATGCCACCCATAAAATGAAATGGGGTGGGATTTCCGGGTACACCACCCATCACCTGAATTGCTTGTGTAGAGCTTGCAGAGTTTATATCAATTGGTTGAAAAGGAATCAATGATTGAGGTATTGTGATGATTGGATTTGCAGTGCGCTCACCAATCGAGATATGAAGCATCGTGAAATTCTTATTATTCAAGAGACTTCCGAATTGTCCGTTTTGTGCTGGCTCTCCACCCGGAAATCCGAACGGTTGATTTTCATTGTAAGCCATGAGATCAAAACTTTTTCCAAGTTCATCATTAGAGCAATCGATAAGAATCTCATAGCGTTCTCCAACCGCGATGTGGAGACGATTGACGGCTAAGGGCTTATCGCGCAAACCACCATCGGTGCCAATGACATAAAAAGTTCTATTATCGCTGAATCCTATATTATATGAGCGTTCTATTTCAGCATTAAGAATTCGAAGTCGTATGACTTGTTTTGGAAGTGTTACTTCGGCATCATGAACTCCGTTCGCCAACAGATAATCGCCATAAGCAGTGTTTTGAACGGCAAATTGATTATTAGCTACATATCGTCTACTCGTGAACACGATAGGAA
>JBJTFZ010000241.1:0-2738 GCA_046093685.1 bacterium | reverse complement strand
ATAATTCACTGAGCATTTCAGCAAAATCAAAGTTATTGTCAATGGATGAAAGAAAGGGTTCATATGCTTGTCGATAAAAATTCCAATCAACTCCATGAAGATTTGATACATAAAATTTCTCCCGTGCTTGCCTCCATGCATGATCGAAAATATAAGCTCTTTCGGCCGGAGCATTGAGTTCCATCTCGGCTTTAAAGCCTATGGATTTTTGTCCGCCATTGCTGGTATCGATTCGAGTGATTTTCCCATCGGAAATCACATAGAGAAATCTCCCATCCGGACTTTGTTCTAAGGCACCTGAACCCGCACCCAATTTTGCAAGCAACTTTGTTTCTTTGTCTCTGAATTTCTGAACCCAGACATCATAGCCCTTTTCGAATCTTGAAAGATAATACAGTCTTTCACCGTCTGGAGAGAGAACATAATCAGCAAGATTGGAAGAGTGAATCGTGAATCGCAAGGTTCGTTCTTCCAATCGATCAAAATCAATCGTAATTGGTTCCGAAACTTCTATGCTGACATTTCCTTTTTTCCGTTCTTTTTCCAATGAGTCTTTTCTTCTTTGTTCATCGAATGACAATTCTTCATCTTTCTCCCTCATTTTCAACAATTCATATTCATCTTTACTGAGTTTGAATCGTTCAAATGCATCTTGAGTGAGAAATGTGCCATATACATCAGATTCAGCACCCCATGAGCCATGACTCCTGAATCCCGCTTTGTCGCTTGAATAAATAAACAGTTTTCCATTCTTCGCCCACTTTGGTTGATTATCGCTATATCCACTCTGCGTGATATTTCTTACAGGTCCTTTCCCTTTTGCATCGATAATTCCCACTTCATCAACCCATCGATCTTTATCAATGATGGAAACCAAAAACCATTTTCCATCGGGTGACCATTCATACCATTGATCGCCATCGCTATACGAATAATTGTATGTGCTATCGAGAACTGTTCTGATGTCTCCGAATGGTATATTCTTTACCTTGAGAACCACTCTATTTTCCAAGTAGGCAATTTCCTTTCCGTCAGGTGAATATCGTGGTTGAAATTCATCTTTAGCTGTTTCGACTATTGCTTTTTCTTCAAGTACTGTGGATTTGTAAAAGAAGGGTTCGCTTTTTCTTGTCAAACTTGATTGATAAATGTTCCATGATCCATTTCGCTCGCCGGCATAGAGCAATGATTTACCATCCGGTGAAAAACTCACTGAGCGTTCTTGCCCGGGTGTATTTGTAATGCGTTTTGTTACTTCATAATCAACCGAGGTCACATAGATTTCGCCACGAATCACGAAAGCTATTTCCTTTCCACTTGGTGACAATGACATTTCGGTTGCACCTTGGTTCAATACTTTATATGCAATGTCATTTCTTCGAGAATCATTGATGATGTCAATCTTCACTTGAATCGGCTGAGCATTTGGCGTTTTTGTATCCAGCGTATAAATTCCACCATGATAACTGAAACACAATGTCCCCTTATTGTCCATGGTCAGGAAGCGAATAGGGTGTTTTGTAAAGGAAGTGATTTGTTTGATGGAAGCCGGTGCATTCATTGGGAAGGACCATACATTGAATGAGCCTGATCTTTCAGACAATACATAACATGTTTTACCATCACCTGACAATACAGGCTCGCGATCTTCAGCAGGATGTTCAATCACTGCGGTATGTGTCTTATTTTTTAGATCGACCATCCAAATGTCACGCGCTATAGAAGAAGTGTGATGTTTTCTCCAATAATTCTCACCTCCACGCTTATCCTGGTACAGAAGAAAAGTTCCGGTTGGATCTGGTGCTATTTCTTCGGCAGGTGTCGTGAGTATTTGTGTTCTCCGTCCATCATTTGCTGAAATCGCATAAAGTTCACCCATTCCTCCTGAAGGGAATTGACAATTTTTCGGAGAATCCTGAATATGAGTCGAAACATATATTGAAGATCCATCATGAGAGAATGCCGAGGGGATTTCATTTGCGGAATGATATGTCAGTCTCTTTGGAGTTCCTCCTTTTGCCGGCATTACAAATACATCCATGTTTCCATGTCTGTCTGAAGCAAAAGCAATGGATTGTCCATTGGGCGACCACACAGGTGATACATCATAAGCATCATTGTTCGTAAGGCGTTCTGCTTTCCCTCCTGTAGAAGACACAATCCAGATATCTCCTTGAAAGGCAAATGCAATATTGGTACCATCGGGCGATATTGCGGGATATCGCATCCAAGATGCCTCTTGTGCTGATATCATGAAGAACGATGCTATGAAAGCTACTACTAAAAAATGGGAACGAATCATGGTATACTCAAAGGATACATGTCGAGAATGAATAAATGGATTATGATTTCAATGACTTCAACATTTTCTTTATGTGTGATTTCTTGATTGTTGGAACAACTTCCGCAAGACGGATATACTCTTTGAATTGATTGAAAACTTGAATAGAAATGCGTATCCAAATTTTTCCTGCGAAAGGAATAACCGGGACTTCTATTTTGTAATCATTCCATAAAATATCATGGAGTGCTTGTGCATACATCAGAGCATCATCTCCATCATATTGAAGATGAGAAGGTGCTTCAATCGATGCGAGTGATCCAATCATGGAGTCAGGTGATGGAACCTTTGTTTTCCAAGATTCAGCAATCATGTTTCTCATTGCTATGGCTTTTGCTTGAAATGCCATCATGAGATATTCTGAATCCATCGCCAGATGTAGTTTCATTCCCAAAGG
>JBJTFZ010000240.1:0-12630 GCA_046093685.1 bacterium | reverse complement strand
ATCAATACAGTATATGACGAATTGTTTCCTTCAACTCCAAGTTCTCGATTCGATACGCTTTTGTATTATAGTTCGAATCAATCTTCTCCTAATGAAGAGTATGCCTTCGACATGTTTGTATTTAGGCCGGCATATCAATTTGACACTGTCAAGCAAAAGCAGTTGGTCAAGTGGCAGATCACTTCCCCAACATTGAAAAGAGCGGATAAATTAGATCCCAAATCTCTTATTACAATTGAAGGAAAAGTGGTTGATGAGGAGAAGAAGAGACCGGTTCGTAATGCTGAGGTGACAACAACTATTTACCCCGAAAATGAAATCATCGATCAACAGATGACTGATACGAGCGGACGATATCGAGTAAAAGTTACCACGAACAGAAAAGTTCGAATTTCTGCGGAATCAGACGAACAATTCGAAGGTTCCATAATTACATCATTTACGATGTCAGATTCCAATGCTGTTATTTCAGACCCACTGAAACTCCCCAAGACAATTGCACTTCGGATAAACTTCCCAACTGATGAATATAAAGATCCTTATCCCTTCGTACTTGATTCCAATGGCAATGAAACAACAATGTCATGGCGGGATGCCATCGCCAAAGTAGCACTGAATCTTCAACGATTCCAAACTTCCATTGAAACTTTGGCTATTATTGGCCATACCGATGAAGTTGGGACCAATGCATATAATCAAAAATTGGGGCAAAGGAGAGCGGATTTCATTGTAAGCCAACTTGTTAAGCTTGGTGTTCCTGCAACTATGTTGCGTGCTGAGTCTCAAGGTGAGGAGTCACTCCTAAGCAAAAGGGCATTTGAAGACGGCGATATCTTCAACAAGAGATGCAGGAGAGTTGAACTCTTCAAGGTGATTCGCTGAAATCGTGGAAAAATCACCAAACAAAAATGCCTGAAATTCCCTAATTTCGTAGCTTGATCACCATTTTCACGGAGTCATTTCATGAATATACTCGTATGTATATCCCAGGTTCCTGATACCACAACTAAAATTCAAGTTTCCGCAGATGGCACATCCATCGAAAAGAACGGAGTGAAATTCATTCTCAATCCCTATGATGAATTTGCGATTGAAGAAGGACTAAAACTTCGTGAACGTTTCGGAGGAACTGTCACTGCCATTACCGTTGGGTCCGAAACTTCAAAAGAAATCCTGAGAACAGCGCTTGCAATGGGAGTCGATAAAGCTTGCATCGTTAAAACCGATGATCAATTGGACTCCTACAATGTTGCGGAAAACATATCCGGTTATGCAAAAACCATTAATCCTGATCTTGTGATTTTTGGCAGACAATCGATTGATTTTGATTCTTCTTCCATGGCACCCATGGTTGCTGAATTGCTCGGTCTTCCTTCCATATCTGTTGTTTCTTCTTGGAACATTGAAGGAAATGCTATCACTGCCGAAAGAGACATTGAAGGTGGAAAAGAAGTATTGTCATCCACACTTCCCTGCGTCATTAGTGCTCAAAAGGGTTTGAATGATCCCCGATATCCAAAATTGCCGGACATCATGAAAGCAAAAAGCAAACCCATCGAGGAAATTTCTTCATGTCACGGCAGTCCGCTTGTTGCTCTCAATTCGATGTCATTGCCTTCTTCAAAAAGAGTTGGTATGATTGTAGGTGATTCTGATTCAGACATCGCCTCAGTGGTAACTGCATTGCATGAACAAGCAAAAGTCATTTAATTTTTTTCTCCAGAAACATCATTATGAAACACATCATCGTTTACATAGAAGCAAAGGATGCTCAGTCTCTCAAGAGAACTTCATATGAGGCATTGACGGCAGCTCGTTCCATTTCCGGAGACGCAACTATTACGGCTTTCGCAGTCAATGGTTCAGAGCAAGCTCTGGCCTCTGTAGGCCACTATGGTATTGGTTCGGTTATCCTTGCAAAACATGAACACCTCTCATCGTATTCTTCAACTGCCGCTTCAGAGGCATTGGCTCAATATGCGCAATCAGTACAGGCAGATGCAATCATTCTTGCAGGGAATGCAAGCGGCAAAGAAATCGCACCAAGATTGAGCGTAAAGCTTAAAGCAGGTTTGCTTGCAGATTGTATTGCATTGTCAGCTGATTCAGGCACTCTAAAAGCCATCAGACCGGTCTATGCAGGCAAGGCACAGATTGAAGTTCAATCAACTGCACAAGCTAGCATCATTGCTCTCAGACCAAATGTTTTCACTGCAAAGAACACTGGTTCAGACTCAGCTTCCATTTCCACATTCACACCTCAATTGCAAGCACAACATGCCGGAGTGCATGTAACTTCAACCATAAAGAATGAAGGCAAACTTGATGTAGCCGAAGCAGATATCATTGTTTCCGGCGGTCGTGGTATGAAAGGTCCTGAACATTTTCCACTGATTGAGCAATTGGCTTCCACCCTAGGCGCTGCCGTTGGCGCATCAAGAGCGGTGGTTGATGCAGGCTGGAGACCACATGGAGAACAAGTTGGCCAAACAGGCAAGACGGTCTCTCCATCATTGTATGTGGCTTGCGGAATATCAGGAGCCGTTCAGCATCTTGCCGGAATGAGTTCATCAAAATGCATATTGGCCATCAACAAAGACAAAGATGCTCCGATATTCAAAGTGGCAGATTATGGCATCGTAGGTGATGTTTTCGAGGTTTTACCCAAATTGGATGCATCATTGAAAACCATGCTTCATGGATAATCATTGAATTTGCAATGTTGAAAGCACAATGGCCGTCTTCACGGCCATTACTGTCTCGGGGTTTACATTTTTGGATTTCATCAATGAATGACAAAGTTCAAGTAGAAGTTTTGGGATTATCGCAAAGCCCGACAAGCAATGGGTCATATGCATTGATTTTGAAAGAAGTCGATGGAGAAAGACGATTGCCAATAGTGATCGGTGCGCCGGAGGCCGGAGCAATAGCCTATGAGATCGAAGGAGTTCACACCAGTAGACCCATGACTCACGATCTCATCAAGTCCATTATTGAAACATTCGATACGAAAGTCACAGAGATATTCATTCATGAAATGAAAGACAGTACATTTTATGCATCACTTCATTTTTATGGAATCGAATCAGTCGTTGATGCAAGACCCAGTGATGCAATAGCAATCGCTCTTCGCTTTGACGCACCGATATACATCGCATCCTCATTGCTGGATCTGGCCGGTTTCTCACTCGAAGAATTCGATGCTCCGGATGATGAGGAAGATGATGATGATGATATCGAGGACACCGATGAAGAACAAGAAGAAATAGATTTTTTCCTAAAAGACGGTGCTGCTAAAAAAAGACCTCAAAAGTTGAGTAAAAAAGAGGAGCTTGAAGCCGAACTCGAACAGGCAATCAAAGATGAAGACTATGAAAAAGCAGCTAAAATTCGTGATGAAATTGAAAGTCTTAAGTAAAAAGTGATTTGTCCCCTCAAGGAATTATCGTATTTTTGACTTCTTGATTTCATTCAAAATTGAATGAATGAATAGCGTGGCGGGGTAGCTCAGCTGGTTAGAGCAACGGAATCATAATCCGTGGGTCGGGGGTTCAAGTCCCTCCCCCGCTACACAAAAGCCGATGCATTGCATCGGCATTTTCTTATCTAGGGATTGAGTATACTGTGGAAGCAAATTGGGGGAAGTTCTCAAGTTTCGAGAGATTCGGCAAATCTCCTGCATGCTCTGAATGATATTGCCATAGCAATAAGTTTCTTTGAACAAGGACTGCTGCAGTTAGAGTGAATGGATTACCAATTGGTTTGCCAATCACCAAGCCCTTCGCTACGGCCCGAAGACCACATTTCCAAACTTCAGGGCCAAACATTTCCTTAAAACCACCTTGCTTTACACCGAAAGCATTATAAAATTTCCTGTTTTCATCGGAAATCGCGCGCGCTTGTGGCCAGTATTTAGAGAAAAAATCTGCTCCATCTGCTGGAGTTCCTTGATAGAAGAACAATGGTTTTGGTGCAAAGGGATTACTCTCAGACATCTCTTTTGCATCAAGCACCATCTCACGAGCAAATAAACAACCGAAATGCCTCAAAAAGACAAACAGAACAATTGAATGTCCCATTTCTTCTTGCAAAGTATTTCCCGTGAGATTGATTCCCTGTATCGTGGAATCCAAAATTCGTTGATCGATGATCTGCATGTGCTCGGGCTGAACAGTCGATCTTGGCATGGCTTCACCTGCAATGAAAAAATACATTCAGAGCAGTTAACACGATAGATTCCAAAATCGTTCACTTATCTGTTTTTTTCTTCTTTGAAGCGCTTAAATGAATATGCAATTGGAATAATCACAATAGTAAGGACCCAAATGAGAAAAATGGGTAATATCACAACAGCCGAAAATCCTGAGATGGTTAATATGGAAATGACAATGCTCATCAATATTCCGGAATAAAACCACAGAGGAGCTGTAAATTGATGCGTATCTTCCCATACCAATTCATTGCTGAGCGTCCAGGGAGTTCGTATTCCAACAAAATAATTTTGCTTCACATTTACCATGACCTTCCCAAGAAAAGCCAAAAACAGTGATACTATCGCAAAAATCCATTCAGGTGCAATATTCTTTGTTTCTATGATTGAAAGGGATGTCCATAACATGATGATCGCCAGCAATCCATGGGTACCCAAACGAATCCATTGCAATGGTTTCATTGACTGTTTCAATTGCTCATTGTTGGGATCAATCTTTGGAATGAACAACAGAAAAACATATAGCACCGTATTGATGAGTGGCAGAAGAAACAATCCGATACCTTTGGGTGCAAAATTGTCAGGCTTACCTTCCAAATTCCAATGAATGGGTACAATCTCAGGCGCTTGCGCATAGATAATTGCACCAATCAACCATGTGACGATCACAACAATGATGATCATCGTTTCCAATATTTGAGATTTTTCTTGTTTCATCATGACATCCATATGTGAATTGAAGACAAATTATGGAATTCATGTATTTCACCCATTCATTATGGGAAGAGTTAGGGCAAAAGTCCGTATCTTTGCAACTTGTTTTGTATCAAAGGCATAAAGAGTAATGAGCACTACCACCCCCAGAAGCGATATTCGTAATATCGCGATCATCGCCCATGTTGACCACGGGAAAACAACATTGGTCGATCACCTTCTCAGACAATCGGGAACATTTCGTGACAATCAAGTTGTCACTGAACGCGTGATGGATTCCAATGATCTTGAGAAAGAAAGAGGAATTACCATCATGGCCAAAAATGCGGCCGTACGATGGAATGACATCAAAATCAATATCGTGGATACTCCCGGTCACTCCGATTTTGGTGGTGAGGTGGAGCGAATACTCAGCATGGTAGATGGAGTTCTTCTCCTTGTTGATGCAGCGGAAGGCCCACTTCCCCAAACTCGATTTGTTCTCAAAAAAGCACTTGAACTTGCTCTTACCCCAATAGTTGTCATCAATAAAATCGATCGTTCGGATGCACGCGCTCCCGAAGTACTTGATGAAGTTCTTGAACTGTTCATTGCACTCGGCGCAGACTATCATCAACTTGATTTCCCCGTGATTTATGCCATTGCAAAGCAAGGTAAATCCACATTGTCTCTTGACAAAGAACCGGAGACCCTAGCTCCATTGATGGAAAAAATCATCGAGAAAATTCCGGCGCCTAAAATTGAGGCGGATAGACCATTTAAAATGATCATCACGGCTCTTGATTGGAGTGATTATATCGGCAGAATTGCAATTGGTAGAATTCAAATGGGCGCAGTCAAAACCGGGGACTCAGTTCTACTGATTAGACCGGATGGCTCTGTCGAACAACAAAGAATCACAAAGATGTATGCTTATGAAGGGGTGCAGAGAAAAGAAATCACCGAAGCAGCAGCTGGTGAAATCATTGCACTCTCCGGTTTTGAAAATGTGCATATCGGCGATACCATTTCAGACCCATCGGACATTGAACCATTGCCTTATGTCAATATCGAAGAACCAACGATCGCGATGGAATTCAGTGTGAATAATTCTCCTTTTGCAGGTAGAGAAGGAAAGCATGTGACCACTCCAAAATTGCGTGAGAGACTCTTCCGTGAACTTCGAACCAATGTTGCGCTTCGCGTTGCTGAGACCGATTCTCCTGATACTTTCAAAGTATCCGGACGCGGTGAATTGCAACTTGCCATTCTCATCGAAACAATGCGCAGAGAGGGTTATGAATTCGCTGTTTCAAAACCTGAAGTTTTGTTCAAGCGTGACGAAAAAGGTGCATTACTTGAGCCGATTGAACATGTGATTGTCGATGTACCTGATACGCATGTTGGAACAGTGATCGAAATTCTTGGAAGAAGAAAAGGTGAGATGGTGAATATGATGCCTACTGCCGATGTCATTCGTGCCGAGTTCTATGTTCCCGCTCGTGGACTCATTGGATTTAGAACGGAGTTCCTCACATCAACTCGTGGAGCCGGCATCATTCATCATACATTTCATGATTATCAGCCACATAAAGGACAGCTCACCGGCAGAGTGAAAGGTGCTTTGGTGTCTATGGAATCCGGAGCTTCAACCGCCTATGCGCTTGAAATGATTCAAGAACGAGGAACATTGTTTGTTGCCCCGGGAATTGAAATTTATGAAGGCATGGTTGTTGGCGAAAATTCAAGAGAAGATGATCTCAGCGTCAATCCTTGCAGAGCAAAACACTTGACTAACATGCGTGCAAGTGGTTCCGACGGAATCGTAAAATTGGATACACCCAGAGACATGAGTCTTGAACAATTCATTGAATTCATTGAAGATGATGAATTACTTGAAGTAACGCCTGTCAACCTACGAATCAGGAAAAAGATTTTGGACACCACTGCTCGTCAAAGAGCGGCAAAACGCTCCAAAACCCAGGCTGAATCATAAAGAAGTTATCCACAAAGCCCTGAAATAACTCCCTTGCACTTGCATCCATTTTGTTGATGCTTTTGTAAAATGCTAATTTGCGAAATGGGAGTTCGGGGTCTTCAACAATCTTAGAACCATGTTTATTTGCCACTCCCGAATGAACATGTCAACACTAACTCAAAGGATGCAATTCATGGCTGAATCCAAAGCAGATAAACAAGCTGAAAAAGCTCCTGCAAATAAAATCGATGCTTCAAAATTGAAGCTTGCCGAAAGTGCCATTGATCAAATTGAAAAACAATTTGGCAAGGGCTCCATCATGCGCTTGGCTGATGCTCAACCTATAGCGATTGATGCCATCTCAACAGGCTCTATTTCATTCGATGCCTGTCTTGGTATTGGAGGAGTGCCCAAAGGAAGGATTGTGGAGATATTTGGTCCTGAATCTTCAGGAAAAACAACAATCTGTTTGCATGTCATTGCAAATGCTCAAAAAAACGGAGGCATAGCTGCCTTTGTTGATGCTGAACATGCACTTGATACTCAGTATGCTCAAAAACTTGGCGTTGACCTCGGAAATTTATTGATTTCTCAACCTGAATTCGGTGAACAGGCATTGGAGATTGTTGAAACATTAGTCCGCAGCAATGCAATCGATGTCATTGTTGTGGATTCAGTTGCCGCCCTGACACCTCGTGTTGAAATCGAGGGCGACATGGGTGAGGCACAAATGGGTTCACAAGCCAGGTTGATGTCACAAGCCATGAGAAAACTCAATGCCGCGATTGGAAGATCAAACACATGCGTTATTTTCACCAATCAATTACGCAGCAAGATAGGAGTCATTTATGGAAATCCCGAAGTGACAACCGGTGGGAATGCACTCAAGTATTATGCTTCTGTTCGAATTGACATCAGAAGAAAAGATGTAATCAAGGATGGTCAGGAAATCATCGGTAATCGTGTGCGAACAAAAGTTGTGAAAAACAAAGTTGCCCCTCCATTCCGCGAAACCGAATTCGACATTCTGTATAATGAAGGTATTTCCAAAATCGGAGATTTGCTTGATGTGGCTATTGAACATGGCATTGTTGCCAAGAGTGGTTCATGGCTGACATATAAAGAGGAACGAGTTCAAGGAAGAGACAGCTTCCGCAAACTGCTTGAAGGCAATGAACCAATGTACAATGAAATAGAAGCAGAAGTCAAGAAAGCACTAAAACTCTAAGACATCACGAAACATTTCAAACGGGATCTTTCTCTGAATGATCCCGTTTTTTATTTTGGGATGGCAATTCCATTCATTCTACCTTGAATGGATCTTGCTCTTTTTTTGATATACGGAGACGGTTTGGCAGGTGACCACTTTCGGGGATTTGGCAAAACAGAAGCCAATAATGCGGCTTCGGCTTTTGTTAAATCGGATGCAGGTTTTGAAAAGAATGTTTGAGAAGCGGCTTCAACCCCATAAATACCATCTCCCCATTCAATTGAATTCACATAAATCTCCAATATTCTTCTCTTCCCCCATATTGCTTCAATCAATACGGTGAAATATGCTTCCAATGCTTTGCGAACATAATTTCTACCCGGCCATAGAAAAACATTTTTGGCGGTTTGCATCGAAATTGTACTCGCGCCGATCAATCTCTTCCCTTTTCTCATTGCATTGACTCTTCTTGCCCTCTCAATGGCCTTCCAATCAAACCCATCATGCTTCATGAATTTTCCATCTTCAGAACTTATCACCGCTCTAAAAATGTGCGGTGAAATGTCATCATAATTTTTCCAGTCTCTATGAATACCCACCAATTTCCCGGAAAACACGCCCTCAATTGGACGCAGTAGCATCAAAGGAGTTATGGGAGGATGGATGACTGTATATGCCGCAACAAGCAATACCGAAAAGATAATTGCCGTGAGAAACGCTTTACAGATAAAGACAAACAATCTAAGTAGTGAAAATTTTTTGGTTTTTTGCATGTATTATGAAATTATTTTAGATTTGAACCGTAAAATTTACTGTAATTCATGATTTATGACTGAAATCAAAGAAATTGACAAAAAAATCTGTTCTCTTTTGCAGGCCAATGCACGCATGCAACTGAGTCATATAGCCGAGCAAGTGGGCCTCTCCGTGGCTGCAGTAAGTGAACATGTAAAAAAACTAGAAGAACAAGGTTTGATCAAGGGGTATCATGCTCACTTGCTTTCTTCCTCTTTTGGTTTTGACTTAACCGCATATGTCTTTGTGGACATTGAGTCAAGCGTATATTATGACGAGTTCATCGCTGTATGCAGAACACTTCCCGAATTACTCGAATGTCATGCAATCACAGGGAATGCTTCACATTTGCTCAAAATAAGAACAATGAATACTGCTGCTTTGGAGCGCTTGCTATCCAAATTGCAACAAATTCCGGGCGTGAAAAGAACAATCACAAATTTAGTCCTTTCCACCCATATTGAATCACTCACATTGCCATTGCAACAAAACCTATAACTATCTTTTTATTTATCTGGAATCTAAAATGCAACTTTCGGCCAACTATGATGTGCTCGCAGCAGTGAACAATTGGAAATTGCACGGTTCTGCCGAATCCATCCCCACAGACATCACAAATGTATTTGCTGAAGATGTCCTTTCGATGGATGTATTCCGTAGCAAATTATCCAAACCGGTCTTCAAATCACTATTGGCAACGGTAGACCGTGCGGAACCTTTGGATCCCGCAATTGCTGACATCGTGGCTTTGGCAATGAAGGAATGGGCATTGGAAAAAGGAGCAACCCATTATACGCATTGGTTTCAACCATTGACGGGGAGCACAGCAGAAAAACATGAAAGTTTTGTTTCACCCAATTCGGCAGGCGGAGCGATCACCGAATTTTCCGGCAAAGAACTTATTCAGGGAGAACCTGATGCATCTTCTTTTCCGAGTGGCGGACTGCGTGCAACATTTGAAGCTCGGGGATATACGGCATGGGATCCAACATCTCCGGCATTTATCATGAGGCATTCAAATGGAGCCACATTATGCATTCCGACAGCCTTTGCATCATGGACCGGCGAAGCACTTGACGAAAAAACACCTTTGCTTCGATCAATTGAAGCTTTGCATAAGGCTGCGATGCTTGCATTGCCATTATTCGGCATTAAGGCTCAAAAAGTATATTCAACGGTCGGCCTCGAGCAAGAATATTTTTTGGTTGATGAAGAATTCTTTTATCGCAGACCTGATTTGATGTTATGTGGCCGTACATTGTTTGGAGCAAAACCGCCTCGCGGACAGGAATTGGAAGATCACTATTTCGGCTCAATTCCGGAGCGAGTCCTTAGCTTTATGGCAGATGCCGAATATCAATTGTATCGATTGGGAGTGCCTGTCAAAACCAGACATAATGAAGTTGCCCCGGGGCAATATGAAATCGCTCCATTGTTTGAACATTCCAATATTGCAGCGGATCATCAACAATTACTCATGCAAGTGATGAAAAACACTGCAAGATAGTATGGATTGGTTTGCATGATGCATGAAAAACCATTTGCGGGAGTGAACGGAAGTGGTAAACACACAAATTGGTCAATGGCAACAGATACCGGAATAAATCTCCTTGATCCAGGGGATACTCCCGAAGAAAACATGATATTTCTCTTTTTCTGCTCAGCAGTGTTGAAAGCAGTCGATCATTATCAAGCTTTGCTCAGAATATGCGTATCCTCAGCTGCGAATGATCATCGTTTGGGTGCCAATGAAGCGCCACCGGCAATCATTTCCATCTTCCTGGGAGATCAGTTAAGCACTATTCTTGAACAGATTGAAACCGGTAAGACAAGTGCGGCCCCTGAAGCAGGCCTACTCGGTTTGGGTTCACCGGTTCTCCCTCATTTGGCAAGACATGCCGGAGATCGGAATAGAACTTCACCATTTGCATTCACCGGAAACAAGTTTGAATTCAGAGCGGTTGGATCTTCGCAATCATCATCATTCCCCATTACGGTTTTGAATACAATCATTTCAGATGCCATAGTGGAAATGACAGAATCCCTGAAGCAAAAAATGAATACAGGGATGGAATTTTCAATTGCATTGAAATCACTTCTTTCCGAGACGATTGCGCAACATAAACGAATCGTATTCAATGGCGATGGTTATTCAGATGAGTGGAAAACAGAGGCGGAGGCAAGAGGATTGTTAAACTTGCCTGATACAATGAGCGCCCTGCCACTTTTGGACTCTGAATTGAATGTTTCACTCTTTGAGAAACATCATGTATTATCCAAAAGAGAATTGGAAGCAAGAGCAGAGGTGATGTTTGATCATTACTTCAAAACGATCAACATTGAAGGAGAAACAACCGAATGGATTGCCTCAACAATGATTCTACCCGCAGCAATGTCTGTATTGAAGGAACAATCAAGTCTTGCTCTATCAATGAAACAACTCAATGTTCACAGCACTGCAGTATTGAACGGTATTCATGAATTGACTGCACTAGCGGATGAACTCCATGAAGCACTTGGAATTTTGCATGATGCAAATGCTGAATTGGGTGGTGATACCATTCACGAAAAAGCACATCATGTTCATGCTAAAGTTATTCCGGCAATGAACATCGTACGCTCATGTTCGGACCGAATTGAACGATTATTGCCTGATGCATTACGAGTTATGCCCAATTATCGTGAAATGCTCTTTGTGAAATAATTTCGGAAGCCTCTTCGGAGGCTTCTTTCATAAAAGAGACCTAGAATTCGTAAATTGAAACCATTGTATGTGATTATTCAAATTATGTTGATCATTCCATGAATGTCCCCTTATTAGACCTCAAACTTCAATATGCAACGCTCAAAAAGGAAATAGAACCAAAGATCCTTTCTTTGATGGAGTCACAATCTTTGATTCTTGGAAAAGAAGTTGACAAACTTGAAGAAATCTCTGCTCAGTATTGCACAACCAAACATGCTTTAGGAGTTTCTAGCGGCACGGATGCTTTACTCATGGCATTGATGGCATTGAACATAGGTCCGGGGGATGAGGTTATTCTACCGACATTCTCATTTTTCGCGACTGCCGGAGTTGTCTCCAGATTACATGCTATTCCCGTTTTTGTGGATGTGGATCCCGTTACATTCATGATTGACCCGGAATTGATTGAACCTGCCATCACCTCAAAAACCAAAGCTATAATGCCTGTTCATTTATATGGCCAGGCTGCCGATATGGATTCAATAATGAAGATAGCCAATGCTCATGGCATACCGGTCATTGAAGATTGCGCACAAGCAATTGGAACACAAATGCCGGATGGTCGCCGAGTGGGATCCATTGGTGCCATGGGATGTTTTTCATTCTATCCGACTAAAAATCTTGGAGCTTTTGGGGATGCAGGATTAATTACAACCAATGATTCCGACTTGTTCATTCATCTTCAACAGATGAGAAATCATGGACAAATAGAGCGATACAAACATGGCTTCGTAGGTGGAAATTTCAGGATAGACGCATTGCAAGCAGCAGTCCTCAATATCAAATTCCCCTATTTGGATTCTTGGCACGATGCCAGAAGAACCAATGCTGAATATTATGTTTCACAGTTCCGCGAACATGGATTGTCAGAAAAACCGGGATTAACCGAATTCAATGAAAAGAATTTCGTTCTTCTCCCCGGAATGCCAAATACCTCAGAAAATGCACCCAATCATCACATTTTCAATCAGTTCGTTATTCGGGTGCAATATAGGAAT